>CAMBYG010000019.1 GCA_945872085.1 Chitinophaga pinensis
TACAGCCACCTTTACTAATTCGCCTATTTTTTGTTGAGCAGCCAATTGTTTGCTAAACATTGGTAAGAGTACACCCGCAAATAAGAGGGCAATCATATTGCCAACATCTAATAAACGATACGCAGACGCATAAACACCGTTTTCAAAATTTCCGTTTGGGTGCATGCGCTCTAGCAATAAAGTATCGCTCCGCATATAGATGCTCATTAGAAAAATTAATGCTGCATAAGGCAAACTATCTTTGATAATCTGTAAGATGCTAGCCCGGTTGATGCGACTCCAAAATGGTTTTTTGTAAAGTCGTTTTAATAACCAGAGCGCCACTGCTACGCTTATTAAATAACTAACTAATTGAGCAATTACAAACCAATGGATAGAGAAGGCAGCACTTGTTGCGCTATTCAAAAATAAGATGCCACAAATGCCAATCATTAAGAGCTTATCCATAATAGACACGATGCCATCAACTTTAAAGTAATGGAGTGCACTTATGATGCTTCTTACATATTGTAAAAGACTGTTTAAAAATTGGATACCGATGATGCCCATCAACAAGTATCGTTCCTCGCGCGTATGCTGCAAGGTCATGCTTAAGCTCCATATTATTGTCGCATAAAGTATTAATAAAATAAGTTTAGCAAAAAGCGTACTAGAAAATAATTTACCTACTTGTTCGTTTGATTGTGCAATTGTTTTGTTGGTATAATTTAATATACCCATATCTAAAATAATCTGAAACACTAAGGTGGTATTGAGCAGGGCCCAATAGGTGCCGAATTGCGTATAGCCTACTTTGTTTTGAACCGTTCTATCGATAAAGAAAACCCAAAAGGGCTTTATCAATACATTGATCAGAATTACGAAAAATAGATTTTTTACAAAAAAGCGTTTCATCTTTTGTAAAAGTAAAAAAACGAATTAGAATGCCGACTATTCAAACAATTTATTATAAAAAATAACGTTATTAAATAGTACTTTTGCGACGCTTACATCGAATATGCGCATAGCTGTAAATACACGACTTTTACTCAAAGGAAAATTAGAAGGCATTGGCTGGTTTACGTTTCAGACCTTGAAACGTATCGTAAAAGCACATCCAGAGCACACCTTCTTATTTATATTCGATAGACCTTATGATGCTTCCTTTATTTTTGCCGACAATGTTATTCCAATCGTAATACCACCACCGGCAAGGCATCCAATTTTATTTTATTTATGGTTTGAATGGTCGATACCGTATGTATTAAAAAAATACAAAGCCGATTTGTTCTTATCTCCTGACGGTATTGGCTCTTTAAGGGCTAAAATTCCTTCGGTACTTGTAATGCACGATTTAGCGTTTGAGCATTATCCCAAGCATTTGAAATGGAGTCATAGTGTTTTTATGCGTTATTATTCAAAGCGCTATGCACATAAAGCTCAACAACTTGTTACGGTTTCTCATTTTTCTAAGCAAGATATTGTAGATCGTTATGGTATCGATGCTGAAAAGATTGCTGTTGCCTGCAACGGAGCGCACAGTGCTTATAAGCCCTTGACTTGGGAGCAGCGTGAGCTAGTAAAAAAGGAATATGCGCATGGAGAAGAGTATTTCATATTTGCAGGTGCCTTACATCCAAGAAAAAATGTAGTAGCCTTATTGAAAGCCTTTGTTTTATTTAAAAAAAGGAATCGCACCAATATGAAATTGGTAGTAGTGGGAAGATTGGCTTGGAATTACGAAGAAGTGGAACAGCTACGAGCTACCATGGAGTTTAAAGAAGAGGTAATATGGGTGGGTTATAGCGAAGTTAATCAGTTATGTTCTATAATTGGCGCCGCTTACGCTATGGTGTATCCATCTTTATTCGAAGGCTTTGGTATTCCTATTTTAGAATCTTATTACTGCGATGTGCCTGCAATTGTGAGTACCACTTCTTCTATGCCGGAAGTAGGTGGCGATGCTGCCTTATATGTAGATCCGATGGATGATCAAAGTATAGCAGATGCCATGTCTCAAATTTATAAAGATGAGTTGCTCAGAAAACAATTAATTGAAAAAGCCAAAGTGCATCGCACTAAATTTACTTGGGATAAAGCTGCAGCAGTGTTGTGGCAAGCCTTACAAAAAGCAGTTGAATAATGCTTATCTGCTTTGCTGTTTTGTAAATAGCATTACGTAGCTAATGATTAACAATAGCGTTGTAATTGTAGAGGCAATAATTTTTAGAATCAAATAGCCCACGTTTTGCATACTCCATAATTCAATTACAAAATACGCGGTATGATGTATTACAATTAGAAAAGCAGCATAAGTAAGAAAAGGCGTCCAATTCATATTTTTTACAGAAGGCGCCTGCGCTTTATAATCACTCAAGTGTTTGGGTAATAGAGCGTTCAATACATTGGTACGCAAATAAGCTAATAGCACGGTTGCAAAAGCATGAATACCTGGAGTGTTCATAAATGCGTCAATGCTAAGTCCAGTTATAAATCCTATTACTAACAAACCAGCAACAGGCACTTCAAATGGAAGTAATAAAATGAATAAAGGGTATATATACGGTATAAAGATTGGAAACCCATAGGGTTGCGACCACCACCGCAAGGATATCTTATTGAGAATAAGTACTTGTACAGCTACTATAATAAAAAAGCGAATAAAATTTTTAATAATCGTTCCCATAGTCTTATTTATTAGCTTCCTCCAAGTCCATTTTTTCTTGTAAAAAAGTATTTTCTACTACATACACATATTGGAGATTTCTAAAGTTGACAGCCGTGTGCAAATAAATGCGTTGCATGCTATTTTTCTTAATCAACTCCACTTTAAAAACCCGTCCGATAAGAATATTCTCTGGGAAGAAAGAGAAATTGGTAGTCGTAACAGAATCTCCTCTTCTAATTTTTACTTCTTGCGAAACATCTTTCATAATCAACACATCGGGCTTACCTATTTCCCATACTACTGGTCCGAAGGTGCCGTCGTGAAGTTTTGCACTAATAGGTTGTTTTTCGGATAACACAGAGATGACACTTGCAAAGTGTTTAGATACACTTACTACTTTTCCTACAGCACCGGCACCACTGATAACTGCCATATTTTTTTTAATACCATCAGCACTGCCTCTGTTGATGGTGATATAGTTATCGGTATTGCTTACTTCATTATTGATTACACGTGCGGTGCGATAAATAAAGTTGGCATACGTAAGTGTAACACTGGTATCGCTAGCGCGAAATCCTCTGTTGACAATGGTGTCTTTAACGCGTTCCCATTGCTGTTGACCAACAATACGCTCTTGCAATTTTTTATTTTCATTGAGCAAACTATCATTCATTCTTTTTAATTCGAAATAATACACTACTTCATTTTGTTTTTGATAAAGTGCACCAACCATGCTGTTTGAGGAGCTGATAAGATCTACACCTTGCACAGCGTGCGTACGAGCAATAAGTACTAAGCACACAATTTCTAGTGTGATAAAAAGAATTAAATTAAAAAATCTGCGGATGAATAATATAAAATTGCGCAAGGGAAAATTATTTAAATAAAACAGGCATAGTAAATGCTATGCCTGTTTTTTAATTTTTTATTTCATTAAGAACGGCATCTTAGCGATGTTTTTCAAGGCCATGCCCGTTCCTCTAACTACCGCTCTAAGCGGATCTTCTGCTACATGAACAGGTAATTTGATTTTATTAGATATACGTTTGTCTAATCCACGTAAGAGTGCTCCACCGCCAGTTAGATATAAACCCCGACGATAAATATCAGAAGCTAATTCAGGTGGTGTTGTTTCTAATGCTTTTAAAATCGCTTCTTCAATTTTGAAAATAGATTTGTCTAAAGCTTCAGCAACTTCTTGATAAGACACCATGATTTGTTTAGGAATACCCGTAACTAAGTCGCGACCATTTACCGGAATATCATCTGGTGGATTGTCTAACACTTTTAAAGCTGATCCTACATGAATTTTGATTTGCTCTGCCGTACGCTCACCAATTTGTAAACTATGGTATCTACGCATAGCTTCCATAATATCTGCAGTAAACTCATCTCCTGCAATACGAATCGATTGATCGCATACAATACCCGCTAATGCAATAACAGAAATACCTGTAGTGCCACCCCCAATATCAATAATCATATTGCCGGTTGGTTCTTCTACATCAATACCAATACCAATAGCAGCGGCCATAGGTTCATGAATCATATATACTTCCTTAGCACCTGCTTGTTCGGCCGAATCGCGCACCGCACGTTTTTCTACTTCCGTAATGCTAGAAGGAATACAAATTACCATTCTCCAGCTTGGTGGAAATAAAGGTTTTTTAGGGTATACCAATTTAATCATTTCACGCAACATCCCTTCAGCTGCATTAAAATCGGCAATTACACCATCCTTTAAAGGTCGTATTGTTTTTAAATTGTCGTGTGTTTTTTCGTGCATCATCATAGCGCGTTTACCAACAGCTATAATCTTATCGGTGCTACGATCTATTGCTACAATGGAAGGCTCGTCTACTACTACTTGATCATTGTGAATGATCAAGGTATTAGCGGTACCTAAGTCAATGGCAATTTCTTGTGTTAAGAAGTTAAATAATCCCATTTTTATAAATCAAAATTGTAAAATAATCTGAATTGGTACAAAGGTGCGAAAAAAACACGGATTGAACCTACTTTAGTTCAACTAAATTAGAGATAATTTTTTATTTAATAGCGATTAATTTATTATTGAACTAGGCGCCAATTTAGTTCTATTAACCGGTAAGTTAATAACCCTATTTTCTTTTCAGAATAATTCATAAATATTTCGCTATCCACCATTTTTAAACTAACTTTGCACCTCGGGCGTTGAACCCGAGTTAAGCTCTGCTCATCGCGCTACGAATAGGTTTCCTATTCCATTTAAATTTTTATTTATTTCTCTATGCCGCGCGACAATTCTATTAAAAGTGTACTTATTATTGGTTCAGGCCCTATTATCATTGGTCAAGCCTGCGAATTCGATTATTCTGGATCTCAAGCTGCACGCAGCTTGCGAGAAGAAGGGGTGAAAGTGACGCTGATTAATTCTAATCCAGCTACCATTATGACCGACCCAATTGTGGCGGATAAGGTGTATTTAAAGCCTTTAACAGTGGAAAGTATTGAGGAAATTTTAGAAGAATGCGATATTGATGCGGTATTGCCAACCATGGGTGGGCAAACAGCCTTAAATTTGGCCAAAGAGTGTGAAGAGTTGGGTGTTTGGGAGCGATTTAATGTGCGCTTGATTGGCGTAGATATTAAAGCTATTGATAAAGCAGAAGATCGTGAACTATTTCGCCAATGGATGATTCGATTGGGCGTGCCGGTTGCACAAGCAAGAACGGCTAACTCATTATTGGAAGGAAAAGAATTTGCACAAGAAATTGGTTTGCCGATAGTAATTCGTCCTTCTTTTACTTTAGGTGGTACTGGTGGCGGATTTGTGATGCACAAAGAAGAGCTAGATGGCGCCTTAGACCGCGGTCTTACGGCATCTCCTATACACGAAGTACTAGTTGAAAAAGCTGTATTAGGTTGGAAAGAATATGAATTAGAACTCTTACGCGATGCGGCTGATAATGTAGTAATCATTTGTACGGTAGAGAATTTTGACCCTATGGGTATTCATACCGGAGATAGTATTACGGTAGCGCCAGCCATGACGCTTAGCGATACCGCATTTCAATTGATGCGCAACACCGCTTTAATGATCATGCGCGACTTAGGTAATTTTGCCGGTGGCTGTAATGTTCAATTTGCGTTAAATCCGGAAACAGAAGAACTCATTGCTATTGAAATTAATCCAAGGGTTAGTAGATCATCTGCCTTAGCATCCAAAGCAACGGGCTACCCGATTGCTAAAATAGCGGCTAAATTGGCTATTGGCTATAATTTAGATGAATTGCAAAACCAAATTACACAAACTACTTCTGCTTATTTTGAGCCAGCCTTAGATTATGTAATTGTGAAAATGCCTCGTTGGAATTTTGATAAATTTAAAGGTGCCGATGATACCTTGGGTTTACAAATGAAATCAGTAGGTGAAGTAATGGCTATTGGTAGAAGCTTTCCAGAAGCTTTACAGAAAGCATGCCAAAGTTTAGAAAATAACGCAACGGGCTTAAACTATATTAGCCGCGGACAACTCCGCGCAGAAGAATTGATCGAATATCTAAAACGCCCTACTTGGGATCGCATCTTTAAAATTAAAGAAGCTATGCAAGCTGGCGTTTCTATAAAAACCATTCACGAAATCACCTTGATTGATAAATGGTTTTTATATCAAATTCAAGATATTATAAGTACGGAGAATACCATCACTCAGCAAAAAAACTTAGAAGCTATCACGGAAGATCTGATGTGGAAAGCCAAAGAAATGGGCTTTAGTGATGAGCAAATTGCCGATTGCTTGAAAGATTGTAATGCAGAGCAAGTTTACGAATACAGAAAACAATTAGGTGTAACAAGAGTCTACAAAATGGTAGATACGTGTAGTGCAGAATTTGAAGCGAAAACCCCGTATTACTATTCTGCTTTTGAAAAACCGGCACTTCAAATTGGTGCTCATGCATTAGTTCAAAATGAAAGTAAACGAAGCGATAAAAAGAAAATCATTGTATTAGGTTCTGGTCCAAATAGAATTGGCCAGGGTATTGAATTCGATTATTGTTGCACGCATGGCTTGTTGGCTATTAAAGATAGTGGCTATGAAGCGATTATGGTGAATTGCAATCCAGAAACGGTTTCTACCGACTTCGATATTGCCGATAAATTATATTTTGAGCCGGTATATTGGGAGCATTTATGGGAAATCATTGAGCATGAACAACCAGAAGGTGTAGTGGTGCAATTGGGCGGACAAACGGCTTTGAAATTAGCGAAGCGTTTGCATGAAAAAGGCATTAAAATTATTGGAACAAGTTTCGATGATATGGATATTGCTGAAGATCGTGGTCGTTTCTCTGATTTATTAAAAGAATTGAATATTCCATATCCAAATTATGGTACGGCCTTTACTACCGATGAAGCGATAGAAGTTGCTAATCAAGTGGGTTATCCGGTGTTAGTAAGACCTTCTTATGTATTAGGTGGTCAGCGAATGCGTATTGTCATCAACGATGAAGAACTAGAAAAAAGTGTAGTGAGTTTGTTGAAACATTTACCAGGCAATAAAATTTTGATTGATCATTTCCTAGATCGTTGTCAAGAAGCTGAAATAGATGCTATTTGTGATGGAGAAGAAGTCCATATTATGGGCATTATGGAACACATAGAGCCGGCAGGTATTCATAGTGGCGATAGTCATTCGGTATTGCCCGTCTTTAATCTAGGCCCTTTGGTAGTAGATGAAATGGTAGATATCGCTAAAAAAATTGCCTTAAAATTAAATATAAAAGGTTTAATCAATATTCAATACGCCATTAAAGACAGCAAGGTATTTGTCATAGAGGCTAATCCGCGTGCCAGCAGAACTACACCATTTATTGCAAAAGCCTACGGTGTTCCCTTCTTACACATAGCTACTCAAGTAATGATGGGTGTAAAAAAACTAAAAGACTTTACTATTGTTAAACATTTAGATGGTTTTGCAGTTAAAGAACCGGTATTTAGTTTTAATAAATTCCCGAATGTAAATAAAGAATTAGGCCCTGAAATGAAAAGTACAGGAGAGGCGATTCGATTTATAAAAAATCTTAGAGACCCGTGGTTTAGAAATTTATATAAAGAGCGCAGCATGCATCTTTCTAAATAAGTTTCATGATACAGTACGAATTTAAAACCTTTGATAGCCTCAACATACATGAGTTATATGCCATTATGCAAGTGCGCAATGATGTATTCGTATATGAGCAACATTGCTATTATCAGGATTTAGATGATAAAGATCAAGCCTGTATCCATGTATTAGGCTGGAACGAGCAGCAGCAATTAGTAGCCTATTGCAGGATATTACCACCGGGATTGACTTATCCTACGCATGCTATAGGTAGAGTATTAGTAATAAGTGCTTACCGAAAACAGCAATTAGGAAGAATGTTGATGCAAAAAACACTTGCCTATATCCAATCTGAATTTGGCCAGGTGCCATTAACCATTGAAGCACAACTTTATTTGCAAGCATTTTATGAGTCGCTCGGCTTTGTAAGAACGAGCGATGTTTTTGATGATGCGGGAATAGATCATGTGGAGATGAAAATGCAATTATAAGCAATACGTTAAATCTTGTGTTCAAACCGTATTTATTGCTCTATTCTGTAATACCTTTACAAATAATTTATTTTTTATGGCAACACAAAAAAATCCAAAAGACAGTTTTAATATTATGAGCGAATTGGTATTGCCCAATGATACCAATACCTTAGGTAATTTAATGGGAGGCAAGCTAATGCATTGGATGGATATTGCTGCAGCTATATCTGCCATGAAGCATTGCAACTGTCCGGTAGTAACAGCCTCTGTGGACAATGTATCGTTTGCCAACCCTATAAAATTAGGCAATCTATTAACCCTAGAGTCTAAAGTAACAAGAGCTTTTAATACATCAATGGAAGTATATATAAAAGTATGGGGCGAAGATTTGTCGGCACAATATAAATATGTGAGTAATGAAGCGTATTTAACTTTTGTAGCTTTAGATCCAAATGGCAAGCCAAGAAAAGTACCAGAGCTTATTCCAGTAACCGAAGAAGATCAAAAAATGTATGAAGGTGCTTTGCGTCGTAGACAAGTGCGCTTGATATTAGGCGGAAAAATGAAACCAGAAGATGCTGGTGAATTAAAAGCATTATTTATTAAAGACTAATACATGTTAGATAGAGCTACCGCACCGAATATTAAAGATCCTATTCATTTTAATTTTGAATTACCTGCTATCAATACGCATGCACTCAGCAATGGCGTGCCTTTATATTGGTTAAATGCTGGCGTTTTAGATGTTGTAGAAATCAATTGGATTTTTGACGCCGGCATTTGGCAAGAGCCGCATCAAGGAGTTGCTAATGCAACGGCTGCCTTATTAAAAAATGGCACGTTTAGTAAAACAGCAAAACAAATAAACGAAGACTTAGAATTATATGGTGCAAGTTTAAAAATAGGAGCGAGTAATGACTATGCATCTATTACCTTACATTGTTTGGTAAAACATTTAGCGGCAATACTTCCCACTATTTCGAGTATTCTTTTCGAAGCCTCTTTCCCAGAAGAAGAATTAGAAATCTTTAAAAAGAATGCGCTACAACGTTTGGCTATCAATTTAAAGCAATGTGAATTTGTTGCTAATCAAAAAATTGATGCACATGTTTTTGGTGCCCAACACCCATATGGTCGATATACCACTAGTGCTTCTTTAGAAGCGCTCAGTAGTGATGTATTGCGCAATTTTTATAAAACAGCGTATCAAATGAATACGTGTAAAATTTTTATGGCTGGCAAAGTTGGAGCGCAAGAAATAGATTTAATCAATCGATATTTTGGAGCTACGATTCAAGCGAATACAACTAAGAATGTAAATAATGAATTTACAATAAGCACTGATGCCCCATTTAAATCCTATATTGAAAATGATGCGAATGCGGTACAAGGAGCTATTCGTATAGCAAGAACAATACCTAATAGACATCATCCGGATTTTGCGCCATTAGTAGTGTTGAACACCTTGTTTGGCGGTTATTTTGGTTCTCGATTAATGAGCAATATTAGAGAAGATAAAGGCTATACGTATGGAATTTATAGTTCACAATCTTCTTATATACATTCCGGAATGCTATGTATTCAAACGGAAGTAGGGCGTGATGTACTTCAACCTGCAGTAGACGAAATCTATAAAGAAATGGAACTTTTATTGCAGGAATCAATTGATGATGAAGAGCTCTTATTGGTAAAGAATTATTTATTGGGAAGTATATTAGGTGATTTAGATGGACCATTTTCTATTTTGCAAAGATGGCGTTCTTTGATTTTAAATGGACTTGACCAACAGACTTTTCTTAAAAATATAAATACCTATAAAAACATTACAGCAATTGAATTACAGCAATTAGCTAAAAAATATTATAACGCAGCCGACTTTTTTGAAATTCAAGTTGTCTAAATAAACAAATTAACTAAAGGCTAAACTTTAGTATTACTAACTACTATGACCAAAACATTTTTTGCTTTTATATTTTCACTTATAACGCTTACCACTGCCGCACAAACTATTAGCATTCAGGGTAGGCTGAGAGATGATAATAATGATCCTGTTGTATTTTCGATTTTAAACTTAATTGATGTCGAGTCAAAAAAAGCTATAGCAGGTGCGCGAAGCAAGGAAGATGGTAGTTTTTCTATTCCTATTTCAAAGAGGGGTATTTATTACATTACGATTAATAATTTGGGATACGAATCCTATACCGGTTCTAAAATAAAGATCAATCAATTAGATTCTTCCATTGCAGTTGGCATCATTAAATTAAAAACTCAAACAAAAAATCTAAAAATAGTAGAAGTAAAAGCAGAAAAATCCATGATGCAAATGGATATTGATAAACGGGTTTTTAATGTAGAAAAAAATACGACTACGAGTGGTGGTAGTGCCGCTGATGTTTTACAAAATGTGCCTTCTGTAGCCGTTGATTTGGATGGCAATGTAAGTTTAAGAGGAAAAGGGAATGTAACAATTTTAATTGACGGCAGACCTTCTACGATGTTAGGAAGCGATGTAGCTTCTGCGCTTCAAAGCCTTTCTGCAAACAGTATAGAAAGTGTAGAGGTTATCACTAATCCATCTTCAAAATATGATGCACAAGGCATGTCGGGTGTTATTAATATCATTACCAAAAGAGATAAAAAATTTGGTTTGAATGGCGTAGGCACCATAGGCATTGGTACATTAAACAAATACAATGGCAGTGTAAATTTGAATTTAAAAAACAACAAATGGAATGTATTTGTAAATGCCAACGGCAGAATTAACAACACCTATAACTATGCCACAATCAATAGAAGCAATAAGAATGATGCTATTCGATCTAATAGTTATGAAGACAATGATAAGTACCGTTTTGGCGGCATGGCTTCATTAGGAGCAGAATATACTTTTAGTAAACAAAATGTATTGATGTTTACACAATCGTTGAATAGAATGAAATTTGGCAGCGACGCTAACACCACATATGAAGTTTTTAATGGTTCGGCACAAACCTTATTACAAAACAGACACGGCAATTTTGATGGTGGACCTATATCTGCAACATCGGCGCTAAATTTTAAACATAAATTTAAACAGCCAAAACAAGAACTAACTGCTGATCTTTCTTATTCTCATACTTGGATGAAAAGAGAACAAGATTATAACACTACTACTACCAATTATTTGTTGACGCCTCCTATGAACATTGTTTCTCAGTTGAACCAAAATGCTCCAGGACAAGGCAATATGAATAATTTTACAGGAATGATCGATTATACTATGCCTATGTTTCATGGTAAAGGAAAATTAGATGCGGGTTTGAAAACACAACGTAGCCATTTCGACAATAGCAATACGCCTACAAAAAATTATGGTGACCCAACGTATACGACCACCGATACGAGCATGAAAAGTGATTATAATTATAATATGAGAATTGACGCCGCCTATATTAATATGGCAAATACTAAAGGCAAATGGGGTTATCAGGCCGGATTACGTTTAGAAAATGCTACTTATAAGGGATCGACCAATATATATTCACTAATGACATACGAAAATAATTTTTTGAATTTATTCCCTACTACCTATATTTCTTATCAAGTTTCGCCTAATCAAACATTTTATTTAAGCTATTCAAGAAGAACCAATAGACCAGGATTTAGAGATATGATGCCGTTTTTAGATTTATCGAACCCACAAGATTCAAGCATGGGTAATCCTAATTTAAAACCAGAATTTATTCATAATGCTGAACTAAGTTTTAATAAACAATTTGATAAGGGACATCAAATTATGTTTAGCACCTACTATCAATACACCGAAAATCTAATAGAAAAATATAGAGTATTCTACAGCGATGGTACTAGTTTTACGCAGCCTCAAAATTTAAATAAAGGAGAAACCTTTGGTGCAGAACTTACCGGTAAATTACAAATATCAAAACCTTGGGATGCTACGTTTAATTTTAATTTATTTAAAACGAATATCATTAACAACGTTATTAGTCAGGCTGTAAATACAAATGGAACCAGTTGGTTTACTAAAGTGAATACAACTTATAAATTAAACCAAGGCAATTCAATACAGCTTAATGCAAATTATGAAGCGCCTAAAGTAACGGCGCAAGGTAAAACTCAAGAGGTATATTGGATTGATTTGGCTTATAAAGCTAATTTTTGGAATACAAAAGGAAGTGTAACCCTATCTATTTCAGATATATTGAACATTAGAAAGTATACCAATATCTACGACTATAGCAACAATTATCAAGTTAATTTTAGAGATCGAGAAACACGCATCGCTAATATAACGTTTACCTATAGGATAGGAAAAAGTGATACAAAAGCGCCTGGTAATAAAAAGGGAAGAACAGAAAAAAATCAAACTTCAGAAGAAAAGAAAGCGAAGAGCAGAGATAATTTATTAAAGGAAGGAGATGATAATAATAATGAAGGAGGCGGAGAGCAGCCCAAACAGCCATCAAATTAAAAATCAATTATAGCGTTATGAAAAAGTATGTTTTAGGAATTTTATTAATCAGTCAAGTTACAGCAGGTATAGCACAAAGTATTTCGGCTACTGCACTTAAATCAACTATTAATAAAACTGTTTTAACCAACAGCGATATTAGTAAGGGCATAAAAGAAGCACTAACTATAGGCGCTACGAAAGCTACTAGTAGATTGTCGGTTTTAAACGGATTTTACAAAGATTCTTTAGTTAAAATTTTAATGCCTGCCGAGGCAGAAGTGGTGAGTACCCAACTTAAAAAAATTGGTTTTGGTTATTTAGTTGATTCTGTAGAATTATCTATGAATAGAGCTGCTGAAAGTGCTTGTGAGAAAGTTGCCCCTGTTTTTGTAGCGGCTATTAAGCAAATGTCATTTCAAGAAGCCTTGAGTATTTTAAAAGGTTCTGATAATGCGGCTACCGACTATTTGAAAGTAAAATCTTCAGATTCCCTGAAGGTACTTATTGAACCAATTATTGCAAATTCTCTAAAGCAAACTAAGACTATAGAGCTTTGGAATACCGTATTTAAAACCTACAATAGAATTCCATTTGTTCAAAAAGTCAATCCAAATCTGAGTTTATATGTAACAGAAAAAACATTACAAGCTGTATTTTTAAAAATGGCTTTGGAAGAAAAAACAATTAGAACAAATAGTGCGGCACAAACAAGCACCATTTTAAAATCAGTTTTTGGAACTAAGTAAGTATTTATCCTACTAAAATAAATTAATTTTGTAAAAATTATTTCAACACAATATATTTATGAGCCTGGAACAAGCAACAAACCTATTAGATTGGTGGCAAGAACAATCATTTGAAAGCAAATCATTATTTGCCCTTTCAACAGATGGTTCTTTAACATTACGAGAATCTACCCTATATCCTTCAAGAGAGATCGCACAATTAAGTTTACAAAATGCAAGTGTAACCATAAGTACGCTTCAGAAGAAATTTGATGAAGCAAATTCAAAAATTCAGGAACTAAAAGAAGAATGGCAGTGTACCGAAGAAAAGGTAAAATTATATGGTAAGGTACAACGCTACAAAGAATATTTACTAAAAGCAAAACTTATAGGTAATTACGAATCATTATTACAAATTTTAATCGGATTTGAGCAAGAAACACAAGCGCTTCATGAAGAGGTCGTATTAAAAAAAGAAGCGATTATTAAGCAATTGGCTATTTTAATTGATGGTGGAAATTTCAAAGCTATTACAGAAGAAATAAAATTGATGAATGAGGCATGGAAAGACATGTCTAATGCTGATTATACCCGTAATGATAAATTGTGGAAGCAATTTGAATCCTTGAAAAATGATTTCTTTGAAAAAAAGAAAGCCCATTTTGCTAATCAAGAAAAAGATTATATCAATAATCTAGATTTCAAAATGGAATTAGTAGAAAAAGCTAAGCAATGGTCACTCTCTGAAAATTGGAAGGAAGCAACATTATTTTTCAATGCTAGCATTGAAGAGTGGAAAAAAATTGGCCCAACGATGTATGAAAAAAATGAGTCGCTTTGGACGGAGCTTATGCAATTAAAAACAGACTTTTTTAATAGAAAAAAAGATAATTACGCAAAAATTGAAAAAGAACAGTCAGAAAACTTATCCAAAAAATTAGCCCTTATCGATCAAGCTATTGCTATGCAGTTAGATACCAATTGGAATGAGACTACACAGAAAATGCAAGATTTAACGGAGCAATGGAAAATGATAGGTAGAGTGCCTAGTGAAAAAAGTGATGAAATTTGGAACGCATTTTCTGCTGCTAAAGATGTTTTCTTTGCCGCTAAAAGAGCACATTATGATGAATTTAAAATTACGCTTGAAGATAATTTAATTAAAAAGGAGACACTTGTAAATAGAGCCTTATCGCTAAAAGATTCTTCTGATTGGAGAGCTGCTACAGATGAGTTTTTAGAACTCATGGAAACTTGGAAGCAAACAGGACCTGCCCCTAGACAAAAAAATGAAGAATTATGGGAGTTATTTATCAATGCGAAAAAAACATTTTTTGAACGTAAAGATGCCGATAGAGAGCGTAGAAAAAAAGCTGCTATAGTATTTGCGGATAAACGTAAAGAACAACAAGTGGAATTCTTAAAACAATTGAAAGATGAATTAGCAGATGAAGAAGCTAAACAAATTGAGTTTTCGGCATCTTTAGAAAATCTTCAAGATGGCCCCAAGAAAGAACAATTGAAAGAACACTTGACAAATTTGCTTGAGGAAGGTAAGCGAGTGATTGAAAAGAAAAAGAACTTAATTGCCAAAACAGAATTAGAGCAGCAAGCTGCTGAAAAAGAATAAAAAAAGGTCGAGCATTGCTCGACCTTTTTTAATAGGCATCGGGTTCAAATAAATCTTCGAAGCGCGGACAGCGCATCATGGCTCTATTGTTGGGAAATTTGTAAAACCCCCTCCAATTGATGCTTAATTCGTATGCACCAAATCCTTGATTATAATTTTTTAGAGCACTACTTGTTGCATCATAACTAATAGCAATTGCATATTTCTTAAAATCACATTTTATCACACCTATATAGGCATCATTTACTCTATTAAATGCGCCTATAGATAAAATGACATGATTTTTGTAATTGATTGTACTGATTGGTTTAAAGTTGATAAAACCTCCAAATACAATTTCTTCGTAAGGAGCCTGTTTTGTATAATTTACTAATGCAGTTAAACTAAGATTATTTCCAATATTAGTTTTAAATCCAGCATGAGCACTCCATTTCTGATTTAATTTTACAAAAGATTCATTTCTAAAAGTTTCGTCTGGTTTGTTTATATGATATAAACCTACACCTATATAATAGTTGGCTTTGTTTTCATATCCCATAGCTCCGTTAAGAGAAATGCCTGTTCCCATATCGTAATGGGTTAGAGAAGTACTTGCTATACCTTCTCCAATACTTGAATTAATAAGCCCATTTTGGTATTGGTTATCAAATATCATTTTAGATGCATTGAAAGAACGCTGTATAAACCCTCCCGAAAATCCGAATGATAAATAGGTATAGTGATAATCTTCTAGCAGTTTATTATAATTAAGCATTCCATAAAATTGACTGTTGTTCATTTGTATAGTTCCTGCTTTATCAATAGCTGCACTAAGCCCATAGCTTAAAAAATCACCACTTTCCTTACCTACACTTTTCTTAGATTCTGCAGAGAAAAGCATATTTTGAAATGGCACTGATAAGGCGCTCCACTGGTTTCTATATTGAAAATTGATTCTATAGTCGCCACTGAATATGCCTGTTAAGGCTGGGTTTCTAAGAATATTTGCTTCATAAAATTGAGAAAGATGAGCATCTTGTGCATTTGCAGTACAGTATGCTAGTGTAATTAGAAGCGTGTTGATTATTTTTTTCATAACGTTTATTTTATCAATGCGATATCGCCTTTAACTTGAATTAAATCACCAGTAATGCAAGTAGCATCTACGGTATATATATAGATGTCATTACCCAATGGTGTACTATTAAATGTTCCATCCCAGCCGTTGCTATAATCGTTTGCAGAAAAGTTGGTTCTTTCAAAAACTAATGTACCCCATTTATTATAGATTCTAAAAGAAAGAATATTGCTTATTCCCACACCTCTTACAGCAAAAACATCATTTACTCCATCGCCATTAGGCGTAAAGGTATTAGGCAAAAAGACTTGATTGTTTTCGCAACGTATTTTAATATTAACCGAATCATTTGCTTTGCAACCAAATACATTACTTACCGTTATATAGTAAACGGTATTTTCTGTTGGACTAGCCGTTGGCATAGCACAGGTGTTGCAACTCAAACTTGCAGTAGGCGTCCAAGAGTAGAAGTCGATATTAGTACCAATTGCGCTTAACTGCACAGAAGATCCTGCCGTTAACGTTTGGCTAGTGCCTGCTATTAAAATCGGTTTGGGGTTTACCGTTACGGTCAATTGTAGGGTGTCAAAAGTACAGGTACCTTGATGAATGGCTACATAGTAAGTAGTTGTGCTTGGTGGGAAAGCCCATGGGTTGCTAATCTGTGGGTTTGATAAATATGTAATTGGATTCCATGTATAGCTCGTGCCACCATTTGCATTCAATTGCGTAGAATCGCTGAGGCAAATAATCTTGTTGCTATCTATGCTGCTTGGTAATCTAGGCTGAACGCTAACGACTAAATATGCCGTATCTATACAGCCATTCGAGTTGCTTGCTATAATTGTATAGTTGGTAGATGTAAATGGGTTTACGAAAGGCGCACTACAATTGCTGCAGGAGAGTCCTGTTGAAGGATACCAATTAATTGAATTAGAGTTGGAATTAATGCTTACTGTTTTACCCTGACCTTCACACAGGAATAAGTTGTTAGTTAATGTTATATTGTTGCCCTGTAAGATGTTTATAGTTTTATAGGCTGTATCGGCACAGCCTACGCTACTATTAGCTATAAGCATAACAAGGTATACACCTGGATTGGCAAATAGATGCGTGGGATTCATTGCGTTACTCGTGGTGCCATCTCCAAAGTCCCAAAAATAATTATTTATAAAACCATTTGTAGTAGAAGAGGAATCGCTAAAAGTTACGGTACCTGATTTGCAAAAGCTACTATCAGAAACCCCAAATTTTGCATATGTTTTTTCTACTTTAATGGTATCATTTCCATATACAACAATAACACAATTGGCACCATCACTCATCACTAATTTAGGCATGTAATGGCCTACTTGATTATAAGTATAATTATAGCTACTGGTACTGCCAGGTGTTGTAATAGTTACTCCATTACTGAAATCCCAAAGTAGACTTTGTGCATTATTAGTTAGTGCAGTAAATGCAATTCCAGCTGGTGCACACGTATTTGTAGGGGAATAGGTAAAGGTTCCTGACGGACCATTGACAATAATTGTCTTAAAAGAAGAGTCGATGCAACCAAGGGTGTTAGTGCTAATTAGTTTGATAAGGTAAGTGCCAGGAATTGTATAAATAATACTTGGATTTTGTAATGTGCTATTGGCACCGTTTCCAAAACTCCATAAAGAGGCATTACTATTAATACTAGTATTGGTTAGATTTACCACTAATGGTGGGCAAGAAGCAAAGGTATCGCTAGCCGTAAACATGCTTTTTACTCCATTTATTTGAATGTAATTTGTTTTTATTAAAGAGTCACTACAACCTAGGTTATCTGTGATTTTTAGTTTTACAGTATACCATCCATCCAAAATATAAGCATGTGTAGGATTGGCATTACTAGAAAAAGTGCCATCTCCAAAAGACCAGTAATAGGATAAATTATTTCCAATTGAGGAATCTGTAAAGAATAAAACTTCTTGATTGCAGGCAATAAGTTTATTAACCGAAAACTTAGGTATGGGTTTATTAACTTGAATATAATTGAGCTTTATCGTAGAGTCTTTACAATTGTGAGATTCTGTAACTACAAGTTTTATTGTATAGTTGCCGCCCAACGGATACGTTGTACTTCCATTAGTTCCGTTACTATTAAGCGTATTTCCATAATCCCAAGCATAATTCACAATATTGGCACCAAGTGCTGCTACACTTTGGTTGGTAAAGGATACCGTAAGTGGAGCACACCCTATTATCGTGGGTGCAATAAAATCTACATAAGACCCATATACAGCAGTATAGTTGGAAAGAGTTATAGAATCTTTACAATTGTAGAGGTCTGTTATTACTAATTTAATGGTATACATGCCAGTGTCGGCATAAGCATGGGTATTGATATTATTTGCACTAGAAGAGCTTGTGCCATCTCCCCAATACCATGTGTAGTTGCTAAAATTCGTATTTGCTATAGCGGTATACGTGCCAATTGCCTGTTTGCAAATAGTAGTATTACCGGAAAACTGAGTATTTAGGTCAAAAACAGGAACAGATAATGTGTCATAGTTTATACAGCCTGTTATGGAATTCATGGCTTTTAAAATAACGACGTAGGTGCCATTAGATGCATAGGTGTGAGTAGGATTGCTTAACGTACTTGTGCCACCATCTCCAAAATTCCAGAGGTAAGAAGTGGCGCCAATAGAAGTATTAGTGAATGCAATAGTTTTTCTATCTGAACAATTTGCTATACTAAAAGTAAATATTGCTTTCGGAGGGTTTACATGAATTAAATTAATTTGTTTGAAGGTATCTACACACCCCCCATTAAAGCCCGTAAGCATTACTGTATATGTTCCCGTATCTGTATAGGCGTGTGTAATACTATTAGCATTAGAAGCCGTAGTTGTTCCATCTCCAAAATACCACGAGTAAGTTGTTCCTGCAGATGAGGTATTAGTAAAGGTAACTGGACTGCCAATGCAGACGGTAGTTGGTGTGGCTGTGAAACTGCTTATGGGTGTTGCAATTAATGTTATGATTCTTTGTTTTGAGTAAGCACATCCGTTAGCTAAAGTGTAATTCAGTGTTATAGTATATGTGCCAGCAGTATTATAAGAAGCAGTTGGATTGGCCGTTGTGGCCGTTTGCCCATTACCAAAAGACCATGCATAGGTGCTTACTGGTGACGTGTTGCTGGTATTTAAAGAAAATGATGTGGTATAAGGTGTGCAGAAAGTTGTATTAGAAACTACTAGGCTATCTATAGGTTGCTGTATATGAATTAGATTATTTGCTATGCTGGTACTAGAGCACCCAAAGCTATTCGTTACCGTTAATTGAACCGTAAATTGATTAAACGATGAATAGGTATGTGTTGGATTGATTGTTGAACTAGTAGTGCCATCTCCAAAATTCCACAAATTATTATTTATGCCTGCACCGGTGCTCGTGTTTGTAAAATTGACAATACCTGGTGCTGTGCACGGACTAGTAGGTGAAGCTATAAAGGAAGCAGTAGGTGTGGGTTTTATGATAATGGTTTGTAAAGTAGAGTCTATACAGGTTCCGTTTTGTGCGATTAGTTTTACGGAATAAGTTCCAGGATTTGTATAATTATGTGTAGGATTAGCTTGATTAGCAATAGTCCCATCTCCAAAATTCCACGTATACGTTGCACCAGCAGGTGTACTTGTATTTGTGAAGCTCACAGCTTGATTTTGACATAGATTATTGCCTACTGTAAAACCTGCTGTAGTAGCACTTATAGTTATATAATTGGTTTGCGTAATTGTATCTGCACAACCGGCAGTATTCGTAGCAATTAATTGAACAGTATAGTTACCAAGATTGGTATAGGTATGGGAGATAGGATTCCCTATTCCGCTTGTATTATCACCAAAATTCCAATTATAGCTTACATTATTTTGATTGCTGGTAGCTGTAAAGGTAGTAAGTAAAGGAGCCAAACAGGCTGTTGTAGCGCTAGCCGCAAAGGAAGCAGCAGGTTTATCCACTACAGTAATATAATTTGTTTTAGTAAGAATTTTTGAGCATCCATTATTTGTGGTTATCAGTAAGCTTATGGTATAGTTGCCAAGGGTAGCATAGGTATGCGTTGGATTGCTAAGCGTGCTCGTAACGCCGTCTCCAAAATTCCACAAATAACTAGGGTTGCTGATGCCTGTACTTAGATTTGTAAATGTAATCGTTTTAGGAGTACATACCATTCCAGAATCGGAAGCTACAAATTGTACATTTGGTGATGCATATACGGTAATATAGGCGATGCTTGTTTTGGTATTAGTACTTGTTCCGTTTGATGACGTTAAAGTAACTGTATAAGTTCCCGGAGCAGTATATACTGTTGTAGGATTTTGTTGTGTAGAGTTAACGCTGTTTCCTAAATTCCATTGCCAAGTGTTGGGGTTGCCGGTGCTCAGATCTGAAAATTGAACAATTAATGGAGCGCAGCCGCTTACTAAGTTGGCACTAAAATTGGCCACGACCTGTGCATAGGAGATAAAACTAGAACTCAAAAATAGAAAAATAGCAAAGCTAAAAACTTTCGTTTTACTTAATAATTGCATAGACTAACGGGTGTTTTAAATAAATAACTAACTAAAAGGGTATAAACTTATAATTTTTGTAATTGTCTTTTATATAACTGAATGGTATTTTCTAATCCTAAATAAATTGCATCTGCAATAAGTGCATGCCCAATTGAAACCTCTAATAAACTTGGGATTTCTTTTTTCAAAAAGGCTAGATTATGTATGTCCAAATCATGGCCAGCGTTTATTCCAATGCCTAATCTATCTGCTGCTAAAGCACAGTTTTTATATTGTGCTATTGCCTTTGCCGGGTCTACAAAATAATCTTTTGCATATTGCTCTGTGTATAATTCTATTCGATCTGCTTGAATATCTTTAGCTGCTTGTATTTGCTCTATTATTGGATCTACAAAAATAGATACGCGAATATTATTTTTTTTAAAAAGCGTTACATAAGAAGCCAACAAATCGCTATTCCCCATAATGTCCCAACCGTGATTAGATGTAATTTGATGGGTAGCATCTGGCACAAGCGTTACTTGTGTGGGCTTATTATCTAATACTAATTGAACAAATTTATCTTCAATCGGATTTCCTTCAATGTTAAACTCTGTTGTGATTACTTTTTTTAAATCATAAACATCTTTGTAGGTAATGTGCCGTTCATCTGGTCTAGGATGCACAGTAATACCATCAGCACCAAATAATTCACAATCTATGGCCGTTTTAACAACATTGGGATTATTATGACCTCTACTATTCCTTAGGGTAGCTATTTTATTGATATTAACGGAAAGCTTAGTAATCATACTGCATATTCTATGCAAATGTAATTATTAAATTTTAAATTTATTGCGCAATTGATTTATTTAATCCATATTTTCATTATAAAAGCAATAAAATGTTGCGACTAAGCCAAGCGTTTTTGATTTCCTTTTTTTTATGGTCTATAGGGGCTTGTACGGCTATAGATGAAAGAGCTTATGATCATACGTTTAGAATGAATTTGGCAGGTGGATTACATTCTCTTGATCCTGCATTTTCTAAAGACTTGTCTACAATGTGGTGTGCGCAGCTTTTGTACAATACCTTATTAGAAACGGATACGAATTTACATTTGCAAGCTAGTATTGCTAAATCATGGGCGGTAGATGCTAGTCAGCTGAATTATACCTTTCATCTTCGTCAGGATATTTATTTTCATCAACATCCTCTTTTTCCTAAGCACCAAGCTAGAAAATTAGTGGCTAGTGATGTGGTGTTTAGTTTCACCCGTTTGATAGACCCATCTTTAGCTTCGCCTGGGGCCTGGATATTTAATGATAAGGTTACCGCAACCAATCCTTTCGAGGCAATTAATGACAGCACCCTGATCATTCATTTGAAACAGCCCTTTCAGCCTTTATTGCATATGTTGAGTATGCCTTATTGTAGTATAGTTCCACAGGAAGTAGTCAACTTTTATAAAGAAGATTTTAGAAGCCATCCTTGTGGTACGGGGCCATTTCAATTGGTTAATTGGGATGAAGGGGCAAATTTATTATTACACAAGAATCCGAATTATTGGGAGCACGAAAATGGAAAGCGATTACCATATTTAAGTGGCGTGCAAATTTCTTTTTTTGATGCTAAGGCAACGGAGTTTCTATTGTTTATGCAACACAAGTTAGATTTCGTAAATAGTATCGACGCTTCTTTTAAAGATCTCGTATTTTACAAAAATGGGATCTTAAAACCATCCTTTCAAAAGCAATTTAATCTTCAAAAAGCCACCTATATCAATACAGAGTATATTGGTATTTTTTTAGATACTACTTCAGCTATTTTGAAAAACAGTCCATTAAAAATTAAGCAATACCGACAAGCCATCAATTATGCTATCGATAGAAATAAAATTATAACCAATTTTAGGAATGGCATTGGAAGTGCTGCCAACAAAGGTTTTATTCCCAGAGGCATGCCTGGTTATTTTGAATCAGCACAATTTGGTTACAGTTACCAACCCGAAAAAGCAAAACAACTATTGGCGCAAATTGGGTTTGATAAAAAAGGAAATGCTCCTGCTCTCACCATTTATACTCCAGATAATTATGCTGATATTGTTAATTTCATTGCTAAGGAATTAAAAGAAATAGGCATACCTGTAAATGTAGAGGTGATGCAAGCATCGATTTTGAAGCAACAAATGAGTGCAGGCGAATTGCAAATGTTTAGGGCTCAATGGATTGGCGATTACCCAGATGCGGAAACATTTTTAGCTGTTTTTTTATCTACGATGCCAGCACCGCCTAATTATACGAGATTTAAAAGTATGCAGTTTGATGCTTGGTATAAAAAAGCTATGCAATTAGAAGGTGCAGCTCGTTTAGCGCTTTATCGTAAAATGGATAGTATAATGGTAGAAGAGGCCCCAGTTATTCCTTTGTTTTATGATGAGTATGTACATCTTTACCAAAAGAATATAATTGGATTGCGAAGCAATGCAATGAATCGGATAGATTTGAAAAGGGTGATAAAGCAGTAATTATTTTTTTCTTTTATAAGCTGCAATCAACTCACTTACCTTATTTCTTCTTATTAAATCTGCATCTAAAGCTATAAAACTAGCTACTTTTTGTGGAGCACTTTTGAGGCCAATTTCTAGTTTTTTTAAGGCTTCTTTCGATTTGCCAAGTGCAAATAAACAAGCAGCCTGTAAATAATAAAACTCTGGTTTTGGTCCACAATGTTCTTTAGCAATTACTAGCTGAAGCAAGGCGTCTTCAAAAAGTTTGCTCGTATATAAACTCTTTAGGAGTGCTATCCATGTGGTTTTAATATTGGGTTTAATGCGTACCGCATTGAGATAGCAAATTACGGCTTCATTGGGTATGTTCATGTGCATTAAGCAATTGCCAATAGCCATATTGTATTGTGCATTATTGGTATCTAAATGTAATGCTACGGCAAAGGCTTTAGCTGCTTTTTCCCATTGCTGTTCGCGAGTATACGTTTCTCCAATTTTGAAAAATATACTTGCATCTTTTGGATTTAATAAAGATGCTTGGCGATAGTAATAGCGTGCTTTTTGAAACAATTTTTTCTTTTCCCAACAATGGCCAATGGCTTCGAAAATAATATCTTCTGGTTGAGCTATTTCTATATGTTTTTCTAAAACTTCAATGGCTTTATCAAACCATTTTAAACGCATAAAGGCATCTGCCATATTTCGATATGCAAATTCAAATTTATCGTCAATAGCAATGCAATATTCGTAGGCGTCGGCACTTTTTTCATATAATCGTAATCCTTGATAAGCGGCACCTAAATTGAACCAAGCTGTTGCATTATAAGGATCTTTATCGCACAACTCCGTATGCAATTCCACACTTTCTTCTAATTGCTTAGTAAAATCTGCCCAAAAACAAATTTTTTGTAAGGCCTCTTCATTTCTGCTATCAATCCTTACTACTCTTTTTAAAGTGTCAAAAACAGCTTCAAATTCTTCTGCTTCATCATATACATCCGAAAGTTCCATTAAGAGTTCTATTTGATCTTTCTTTCCAAAATGAGCAATGTTACTTTCTAACCAATCCGCTGCTTGTTTGTATTTGAGTTGATTTAAATAAATATCTGCACGCAATAATACGGCACTTACATTTTTTTGATCTAAACGGTCTAAATCATCAAGTACTTGTAAGGCTTGTCCGTAGCGCTGAAGTTGAGCTAATATTTCAGCTTTGAATTGTAAAATAGCACTAGAATAAGGAAAGAAACCTAAGGCTATTTCACAAGCTTCTAAGCCTTCCATTTCTTTGGTATTAAAAACAAAGTAGTCAATAATTTCTTCGAAGTCGTCTTCATCGAGCGAAATTCTAGATTGACCATTTTTAATAGCCATATAGTCTTGGAGTAATTGCTCTAAGCTTTTTCCTTCACCTTCTATAAAATCGTCGTCGTCAAACATGGGCAATCGTTTTAATAAAAATAAATCATAAAATAGGATTTACCTTTTTTAGCATAAAATAGTTATCAACATTTATTCTGTAACGGGCAAGTAAATGGTTTGTGCTGTTTCGCTTTCTATTTCATAAGGAATGCCCCCTTTTACATTTTGCATAACACTGGTGTCAAACCCTGTTCCATAAACGTAATAGCTCCCTTTTTTTAATTCACTAAATACAGCGGTAGGTATGCCATTTTGCAAGGTAGTTTGTGCCGAGTCGTCATAATATGTAGGCGTATTTTTTGCATTGTATTTTATGTATACTTTGCTATTTGCAATATTTAATCCATGATGTTGGGGAATTATAGATAAACTAGCACTACCCCCTTTGCCGGCAATCAATTCTTCTTTTCTACAAGAAAAAACTCCTATAAAACTAATAAGCACTATAAAATACCTGAATTTCATACTCTTTATATTTAGTATAAAGTTAGTATATAAATTAATTGTAAAAATGTTAAACTATGTTTACCAAGATAAATTACTCGCCTTACTTTCATTCCAATTTCTGTCTAAAGCCGAAACGCAATACACATAGTTTTCGTCATTGATTAGCTCATCTCTATATTCTTTTTCTTTAGTTATGGCTATAATATGCTCATTGTTTAGCATATTTATAGGCTCATTCTTCTTAAATCGATATACAGCAAATCGAATAAGTTCTTTTGAAGGATTCGTATGCTCCCAGGCTATAAGTTTGCTATGATTGATTTCGTATGATTTTTTAAGGATAGGCACTTCGGGTGCTATAGGATCAAGCCAAGGCATTGTAGGAACAAAAGCAATGTTAGCATTGGATTCTTGAGCAATTGCATGCACAAGAATTGGGTTTAATTTATCGAAGCAAGAAAGGCTGTAAAATGAAAATCCTCCCATATTCGTTTGTTTGCGAATGAGCGCAATTTCATTTTTCAATTCCTCTGCAGACGCCCACACCCCTTTCCCATTAACCATTCTATATACGCCTAAGCCATAATACATGTGGCGTTGGTATTTGTGGTTTTCCCACCAAGGCAGTAATACCTCAAAGGCTGCTGCTTTATGATGAATTTCCCAATACAGTTGCGGCAGTGCATAGTCTATCCATTCTTTTTCCATCCATAAACGGATGTCAGCATATAAATCATCAAAACAGGTTTGTCCGCCTCTTGTAGCAGACCCTTCCGGATCTACAGATGCATTTCTCCAAACCCCAAATGGACTGATGCCTAGTTTGCAATAAGGCTTTATTTTTTTTATTTCTTTGTTGAGCGATTTAATAAAAGTAGATACATTTTGTCGGCGCCAATCGTGACGATTTAGTTGCTCAGGATTATAGTTGGCATATGCAACGGCGTCATTAAATTCTACATTAGCTATTCGGTAGGGATAAAAATAATCATCTAAGTGCACGGCATCAATATCATATTTACGCACCACTTCTAAAATAACATCTTGTATATAATTACGAACAATGGGAATGCCCGGATTAAAATAAGATTTGCCACCATAATTGACTACCCAATCTTTGTGTTGCTTAGTAGCATGATTGCTTGGATTGGCATTTTTAGTAGCATCTGTTAAGGCTCTAAAAGGATTAAACCAAGCATGAAATTCTATGTTACGTTTATGTGTTTCTTCAATCATAAAGGCTAAAGCATCGTAATAGGGATTAGGTGCTTGACCAATTTTGCCTGTTAGAAAACGCGACCAGGGTTCGAAACTGCTTGGGTAAAATGCATCTGCAGCGGGTCTTATTTGAACAATGGCTACATTACAGCCTAGTTGAGCTAATTGGTCTAATCGATTTATAAATTCACTTTTTTGCTGTTGCGCACTTAATCCTGGTTTAGATGGCCAATCTATATTAGAGACAGTAGCAATCCAAGCGGCTCTAAATTCGTATTTTGGATTAGTGGTTTTTGCGTTTAGCAATGAAAAACTAAAACTAGTCAGTAAAGTAATAATTAGAAGTTGATATTTGATAAAGTGGAATGACATGCTGCAAATTTACAATTTTCATTTGGAGCAATAAAAAAAGCCGCAATGTATATTGCGGCTTTTTTATTATAGCGTTTATATTAATCTTCTTTTTTCTTTTTAGCTGCCGTTTTTTTAACTGGTTTTTCTGCAGCTTCTTCACCTTCCGTTACCGCTTTTTTTGCTCTAGCTTTTTTTGCTGGTTTTTCTGCTACTACAGCTGCCTCTGCCGGTGCAGTTTCATTTTCGCTAGCTACTTCTTCATTAGCTTCTTCAAAGTTTAATAAATTGCTAGCTTTTAAAATTTCATACCATTTCAACATTTTTTTCATGTCGCTGATATAAACTCTTTCTAAATCTATATTAGGATATACAGATGAAATATATTTTTTAATTTCATCGTTGCTTGCTTTTTTATGATCTACAAGGGGCTTGCCAGCTTCTTGCTCTTTCATTTGTGTAAACAACTCACTTAAACGAATATTTTCTTCTATGGTATAAATTTCGATACTGTCTAAAGGAGTTACATTATGAAGTCTTGCAGAAATAAATTTAGTGCTATTATCTGCTAAGCTTTTCACAATAGCGCCATCGCTTTTTGTGGTCAATAATTGATATAAACCACCTAATCCTGTAATGGCTACGATTTCTCTGTATTGCATATAATTATTCTTTTAAGTGGTTGCAAAAGTAAAGTAATTTTCTCAATTCTTACTATGATTATAGTTCAATATTGGTTTTTACCTCACTAAAGTTATATCTCCTTTTAATTCTAAAGGCGTAGGGCTGCTATTGCCACATGTCCCTTTTAGGTAATAATAGAAGGTGCCACTTGCTTGAGGTACATCATTGTATGTGCCATCCCACGAATCTGTTGGGTTTTTTGTAAAAAACACTTCTTGCCCCCATCGATTGTAAATAGAGAAGCGCTCTAAGGTAATATCGCCTAAAAATTTAATTCTAAATCGATCATTATTACCATCATTATTTGGAGTAAATGCATTAGGTATAAAAGGTACACAGCAATTATCAAATCGTATGGTAGCCGTAGCCGTATCTTTACAAGTGTTTGCATCTTGCACATAGAGTATATATACTCCATTAGCTAAATTAAATAGGGAGGCATCATTAGAAAAAGGATTCCAGGTATAACTATAAGGTAGGGTGCCACCTTGTACTACACTTATAATACTTGCATTAGCGTTACCCACACAATTATTATTGGTAACTTGTAAGCTGATTTGCAGAGAATCGGGACTTGGTATTTGTATAATAGTGTCTTTTAAACAATTTTTACTGTCTTTAACTTTTATAGTGTATGTGCCGGCATACAAGTTGTTGAAGCTATTTTGTATACTATAAGTAGTAGCTGGTAACATAAGATACTGATAGCTGGGTTGTCCACCACTGGCAGTTATTGTCACCGATCCGTCTTTAAAACCATAACAGGAGACCGGACTAATATTTACATTAGGAAAATTTAATGGTGGCAATTCTGAGATGCTTACGGCAGTGTCTTTTATACAACCATTAGCATCTTTAATACTTAAAGTATAAGTACCCGCACCAAGTGAAGTAAATAGATTGTTTGTTCCGAAATTGATACCATCAATAGAATAGGTATAAGGTGGCGTTCCTCCTGTGCCGTTAATGCTTGCTAAGCCATCTGTAAATCCAGGACAGGTAGCATTTGTAAGCGGTGCGTTAATTATTTTAATTTCGGTAGGTTGTGAAATGGTAATGGTAGTGTCTTTAATACAATTGTTATTATCACTTACACTTACGATGTGTGTTCCTGCATTTAAGCCCGTAAGGATATTACTGATTTGGTATGGATTAGTATCAAATGCATAGGTGTATGTTGGAGTACCACCAGCTGCAGTGATGGTTACAGTACCCGAATTATCGCCAAAACATAACACAGGTGTTGTGCTCAGTGAAATTTGAACTGGACTAGGATTCACTAGGCTGACAGTAGTATCTTTTATACAGCCTTTAGAGTCTACTACTTTTACAATATAGGTGCCAGCAAGTAAGGCGTTAAAATTGCCACCAGGTCCAAAAGCATTTGTGTTATATGCATAACTATAAGAAGGTGTTCCTCCATTACCACTTACTGTAATACTACCCGTATTGCCTCCATTGCAAAGTGGATTCACAAAAGTAACTTGAATACCTACTGGGGGAGGTGCTGAGATGGCAACTGTAGTGTCTTTAATACATCCGTTAATATCTTTTACATATACAGTATAAGTGCCACTGCTTAGGTTAGAAAAAGAATTGTTTAAGGTATAAACGCTTGTATTAATTGCATAGGTATAAGGACTAATACCTGCATAGCCATTGACAACAATATTACCATTGCTCAATCCATTACACGAAATATTTGTTGCATTAAGCGTAACGCCTACTATTATTGAATCTTGAATGGTAATCACCGTATCTTTTATACAGTTGTTTGCATCTTTTACATATAGTGTATAAGTGCCTGCAGCTAAATTATTAAATTGAGCATTACTACTATATGCTCCAGTGCCAATAGCAAATTGATAAGTAGGTGTCCCACCGTTTGCAAACAAAGTAATTTTGCCAGTATTAGTAGAAGCACAAATATTTTTAATTACGCTTGCATTAATTTGTAATGGAGTAGGTTGTGTGATGGTAATGGTAGTATCTTTTATACAGTTATTAGCATCTTTTACAAATAAGGTATAAGTACCTGCATTAATACCAATAAATAGAGGATTGCTAGTATACGCACCGCTTCCAATAGCATAGGTATAAGCTGTTGTGCCACCTGTGCCACCTATTGTGATTGTACCTGAGTTTTCGCCAAAACAAAGCGGTTTGGTAAAAGATACAGCTATACCGAGTTTACTAGGCTGTGTGATAGTCACCGTTGTATCTTTAGTACAATTATTAGTATCTTTTACATGAATAGCGTAAGTGCCAATGCCTAAATTGGTAAAGGTATTATTACCACTCCAAGCATTTTGATTAAGAGCGTATTGGTAATTTGGCGTACCGCCAGTTGTATTTATGACAACACTACCATTATTTAAGCCAAAACACGAAATAGGCGTAATAGTTAAAGTATTCACTAATGGATTAGGTTGTGTAATAGTAATCAGCGTGTCTAAATAGCAGCCATTTACATCTTTAACATGAAATAAAAAGGTGTTAGCACCTAAATTCACATAGGTGGTAGCAGGGGTGTAAATTCCACTTCCTAAGGCATAGGTATAAGGGCTTGTGCCGCTATTACCTAAAATAGTTACTGTTCCCAAACTTTGGCCAAAACAAGGATTATTAGTAGTGGTAACGGTAGCATGTACATTAATCGAATCCATTAATGTAACCGTTGTATCACGAATACAGTTCACAGCGTCTTTTATATGAAGCACATAAGTACCCGAATATAAGTTGGTGAAAATATTATTAGCACTGTAAGGGCCAGATCCTATTGCATATTGATAAGGCGCAGTGCCATTAAAAGCCACAATAGCAATAGCTCCGTTTTGGAAGGCATTGCAAGGTGGTTTGGTATACACAATATTCCCACCTATTGGTGTGGTGTTTGGTATTATTATATTGGTATCTCTTATGCAATTATTGGCATCTTTTACATGAATGGTATAAGTGCCTGGAGTTAAATTGTTAAACACGTTACTGCTTCCATAGGCACCGGTTCCAATAGCATATTGAATAGGGCTTACTGCTCCAATTACATTCGTAATAGTTATACTACCATTATTTCCATTATAACAATTTGGCGCCACTTTGGTAATGTTGGGTAGAATTGTAGTAGGCGTATTTAAAACCACCGTAGTATCTCTAAAACAATTATTAGTATCACTCGTGCGAATAATATAGCCTCCTGGGTTATAAAACAAGCTGTCGAATATATTACCAGTAGCATTGTTTTGTGTAAAAATTGTAGTAGCACCTTGCAATATTTTTACGGTTAGTGGAGCAGTGCCACCACTTGGAATGATTTTAATTTGTCCTTTCTGAGAACAAATAGGTTGAACCACGATACTAACAGCGCTACTAGGATTGGGTAAAATAATTATGGTATAAGCTTTTGTTTGTTTGCTTACTAAAGGACAACCATTGTCTTCGTAGGTAATAAAAAACGTATAAGTACCTGGTGTTGCAGTGGCTAAGTTCCAGTTAAATGCACCAATAGGATTAGTGGTATTATTATTGCTAATTGTAAAAGTAGCTCCTGTGGGAATACCATTAGCAACCATATTTATATTATTGCCATCGATATCGCTTGGATTAATATTAAAGCTTAGGGTGCCATTACTTTTACAAATTTTAATGGTAGTAGTATCTATTAAGTTAGAGCCCGATGAGTTGTTGGAAATATTTCCGTTGGGAGGATTATTATTACAATTATTAATAACTACAAAGGTCATTTCGCGCATACTAGTGCCCACCAAAACCCCGTTTTTATACTCTTCAACCATGCCTACCACCAAACTTCTTTGAACGGCATTTGGAGTAAAATTTAGCTGCCCATTTGTATTATTAAAATTAAATGCGCCAGCTGCTGTAGCTAAAGGAGCTGAGCCGGTATAGGGCGCTATATAGGTTACGGTACCCCCAGGTTCAATACCTGTCACTAAACTAAAATTAAGAGAATCGGTATTAGGGTCTATGGCTCCCGGATTATAAGCAGCAGCTTTGTTGATACAGAAAAACGGAGTAGGTATGGTAGTATAAACTGGCGAAGAATTGGGACCACTTAAATTGTTTAATGTTGCAATTAGAGACATGATGCTTCCGGTAGGACCAATAGTAATATTAGTAATGCTATTACTTCTTCCAGCTGAGCTATTGCCCATAGTTCCGTTAAATTGGAATATCCAATTTGCAGAAAGTGCGTTTAAGGTAACATTTGCGGCATATATATATCGTTTTACACCGGGTATGGTGCTCAGTGGATTAGAGCAAACAGTATTGTTTATTTGGTTGCTGCAAACGGGTGTAACCTCCACATTTGAGCCCGCCTGAATGGTAAGGGTTAAGGTGTCGTATGGATTACCATTATTATAAACTAAAACTTCTGGTGTAGAACCCGGAAAGGAAGGAAAAGCAGTGCCTGAACAATCGCCATAAACAACTAGATATATTTTGTACGTATTACCAATTACATGAGTATAATAAAAATCGGCCCCATAGAAATGAGAGCCCTTTGCTATGTTACTTGTTAGAACACAAGAAAGAAGCAAAGAAAAACTAAGTAGTATATTTTTAAATATATTCATTGGGTCAATAATCAAAAATGATAAATATGGGCTGTGTTAAAAACAATTGGTCAATCAAAAACAATTGGTTAATCTATCCACAAAAATAGACAATAAATTGCTCTAAAGTGTTGGGAAAAGTATTGATTCTTATCAAATTAACTAAAACAAACGACGAGAGGATTTGATTTTGGAGACAAAGTCGTTAAAGTCAACAACTAATCGGTATTTAAGGGTGATAGCTAAAAACAGCAAAATACCTATTATACTTCTTATCAATAAATCTATGTAAACATTGCCAATAGTAGGTATAAACTGAAATGCAAGCACTATAACTAAGCCAATTAATATGGTAAAAAAACTGTTTTTTGTAAAAGGCTCCAGTTGTAATTTACGTTTTACGAGTAGGTATTTGCCTATATTAAAAATACATAATGCAATGCTAGTAGCCCATGCTGCTCCAAATACACCATATTTAGGAATCCCAATCCTATTAAAAATAAGTAGCATTAATACTAAAGCTAATGAAAGTAAGAAAAAGGACTTATAGTGCTTCGAAATACTCAT
>CAMBYG010000020.1 GCA_945872085.1 Chitinophaga pinensis
GAAAATACCAGTACGAGTATTGGTGCCTATAGTTTAGTGAAGAAAACGGACTCCTTAGGGGGCATGAAGAGTACTAAAACTATGTATGGCAATAGCACCATTTATGTAGGTAGCATTGATAATACCAGCGATGAATATATTGTTTTAGGAAGTTACGGAGGTCCACTTTACCGTTATACTGGGTTTCAATCAGGTAATACGAGTACTAATTATACCTTATTGGATAGTAATTACTCCCTCATTAATGCAGGATATAATACTGCCCCATGTTTTGCTGATATTGAAAATGACGGGAATTACGATTTAGTAGTGGGTAATTTTTTGGGAGGCTTAAAATTGTATAACCAATTTTATAAAGTGAGCTTGAGTGTGGCTAATTTGGACATAGAACCCGCTGATTTAAATTTATACCCTAATCCAGCACATCAACTCGTTACCCTTTCCATAAATGCAGTTCATCCTGATATGCAGGTTTCTCTTTATAATACCTTGGGGCAGCTTATTATCTCAAGCACTTTTGCAGCAGGTGCTAATGAAATGAATATTTCTGTTGCTCACTTACCAAAAGGGGTTTATTATTTCAAAATAGGATCGGAACATCAATCTTTTTATAAAGAATTGCTTATTGATTAACCTAAATTAGTTCTAAAATAATCAATAAAATAGTACCTTTGCAAGCCAATAAACTAAATTTATTGGTTAAACTAGTAGAACATGATTTCAGTATCCAACCTGTCCCTGCGTTATGGAAAACGCGTATTATTTGAAGATGTAAATGTAAAATTTACAGAAGGTAATTGTTATGGTATTATCGGTGCTAATGGCGCTGGTAAATCTACCTTTATGAAAATCCTTTCAGGAGAGATTGAGCCAAGCACAGGAAGGGTAGAGATAAGCAAAGACCAACGGATGTCGGTTTTAAAGCAAAATCACTTCGAATTCGACAATTTTACTGTTTTAGATACCGTAATCATGGGTAATAAAATCCTTTCTGATTTAATGAAAGAAAAGGACGCCCTTTACGCAAAAGAAGATTTTACTGAAGAAGATGGTATTAAAGCGGGTGAGTTAGAAGGTTTGTTTGCAGAAATGGATGGTTGGAATGCAGAGAGTGATGCTGCAACTTTATTGAGCAATTTAGGAATCAAAGAAGAATTGCATACCAATTTATTGAACGAATTAGATGGTAATCAAAAGGTAAGGGTATTGTTGGCACAAGCTTTATTTGGTAATCCAGATATTTTGTTGCTCGATGAGCCTACCAATGACTTGGATCTAGAAACAATTGCTTGGTTGGAAAATTTCTTGGCAGATTATGATAAAATTGTATTGGTAGTATCGCATGACCGTCACTTCTTAGATACGGTTTGTACGCACGTTGCGGATATAGACTTTGGAAAGGTTACTATTTTTACAGGTAACTATTCCTTCTGGTATGAAAGTAGCCAATTGTTATTAAAACAACGTACGGATCAAAATAAGAAAGCAGAAGATAAAATTGCGGAATTAAAAGAATTCATCGCACGTTTCTCTGCAAATGCTTCTAAGTCTAAACAAGCTACAAGTAGAAAGAAAGCATTGGATAAAATCAAAGTTGAGGATATGCAAGCCTCATCTAGAAAATATCCAGCTATCCTTTTCAATAATCAAGTTAGAGATGCGGGTGATCAAATTTTTGAGGTAGATGGCTTGGAGAAATCACTGAATGGCAATGTGCTTTTCAAAAATGTAAAATTTGATGTTAAGCGTGGTCAAAAAATTGCAATTGTTTCTGAAAACGGACTTGCTACATCGGCCTTTTATAAAGTAATTACAGGTGAAGATACCGACTTTAAAGGTAGCTTTAAATGGGGTGTAACCATTACACCTACCTATTTGCCAAATGACAATAGTGACTATTTTGCTGATAAATCCTTGAATTTAATCGATTGGCTTCGTCAATATTCAGAAGAAAAAGATGAAACTTTTATTCGTGGTTTCTTGGGTAGAATGTTGTTTAGTGGTGAAGAAACGCTTAAAAACTGTACCGTATTAAGCGGAGGGGAGAAGATGCGTTGCATGATGAGCCGTATGATGATGCTAAAAGGAAATTTGCTATTATTAGATGAGCCTACCAATCACTTAGACTTAGAATCTATTACGGCTTTAAATAATGGGTTGAAAGATTTTAAAGGCACTATTTTCTTTACTACGCGCGACCATGAATTGGCACAAACCGTTGCTGATCGCGTAATTGAATTAACACCGAATGGCATTATAGATCGCGAATTTTCTTTTGACGAGTATTTAACCGACGAACGTGTTAAAACTATGAAACAAGAATTATATAAATAACCAATTTTAACCCCTAATCATTTAACCAATGAAACGCATTCTTTTAAGTTGCTTGCTGTTGCCAAGCTTAGTTTTTGCTCAAGACGATTTGATTAAAAAAATTGAAGGCAATAAATCCGATTCAAACAAATATGTTTTTACTGTAGTAAAGAATATTGAAAACACTTCAGTGAAAAACCAAGCTAGTTCAGGTACTTGTTGGAGTTATTCCACGAATTCCTTTTTAGAAAGTGAAATGATTAGAATGGGAAAGGAGCCGGTTGATATGGCAGAAATCTTTACCGCTCGTTGTGTATACAAAGATAAAGCCGAAATGTATGTACGTTTACACGGGGGCTTGAGCTGGGGAGATGGTGGTTCTTGCCACGATGTTATTAACGTATTTGCTAAATATGGTGCATTGCCACAAAGTATTTATGCGGGTTTAAATTATGGAACCACAAAAAATAAATTTGGTGAATTTCAAGGTGTATTAAAAGGCATGTTGGATGCCGTAGTACGTAATGCTAACGGAACTTTGACGCCTGTATGGAAAAATGCTTTCGAAAAAGTGATGGATGTATATTTAGGAGAAGTGCCAAATAGTTTCGAATGGAAAGGAAAAACGTATACGCCAAGAAGCTTTGCCGACCAAGTAGTGGGTGTAAAACCAGCAGAATATATCGAGTTTTCTAGCTTTAGTAATTATCCATATTACACACAGGTTCCTTTATTAGTGCAAGATAATTGGGATTTCCAAAAAGTTACGAATGTACCTATAAATGACATTACTACAATTATCGACCATGCTATTGTTAATGGTTATACTATAGCTTGGGCTACTGATGTAAGCGAAAAGTACTTCAGTTGGAAAAATGGCGTTGCTTTTGTACCTGAGAAAAATTGGGAAGATATGGAAGAAGCTGAACAAAAATCTTTGTTTAACGGAAAAGCAACAGAACGTGTTATAACACAAGAAATGCGCCAGAAAGCTTTTGATAATTATGAAACAACCGATGATCATGGAATGCATATTGTAGGAAATGCTAAAGACCAAACTGGTAAAGAGTATTATATTGTTAAAAACTCTTGGGGAGAGAAGAACGACTACAAAGGGTATATCTATGTTAGTAAAGCCTATGTTCAATATAAAACTACCGCATTCTTAGTGCATAAAGGGGCAGTACCAAAAGAGATTTTGAGCAAGATTAAATAAGTAATGAATAAAGGTGCTGCTATAGGCACCTTTACTTACAAATTATTAATTTAACATAATATATATTATAGAACAAAAGCGTATAAATAAAAAGTTTGTAGTACATAAGTATTAATTAAACGCAGTTCATTAACTATATAAACAGAAGGCATTAATTGATTGATTGACATATCAACTGAGCAAAAAAGGTGAATACAACTGTGTTGAATATGTTGCTACTCTATTAATCGAAAGTGAAAATAATATTATTAAACTACGTAATGATGGAATAAAAAAAGACCACAGTAAACTGTGGTCTAAATCATTGAAAAAACTTTTATTTATCTAAGTACTCTTACAGAAACTGCATTCATACCTTTACGGCCTTGTTGCATTTCAAATTCTACCTGATCATTTTCTTTGATTGGCTCTAAAATACCAGAAACATGTACAAATGTTTCTTCGTTAGAATTTTCGTGTTTGATGAAACCAAATCCTTTAGTTTCATTGAAGAACTTTACAGTTCCTTGTAATTTTTGTGTTTCCAAAATTAAAATATTTAATATTGTAAAACTAAACTATTTTAATTAAAAAACAGTAGTTTTTAGTAAAACTTTTCAAAAAAGTATGAAAATTAACGTATTTCGCTAATTTTTTTCTTGTATTCTTCAGCTTTTGCCTTATTTCCTAAAGCGTTATAGATTTGCACTTGTGCTTGATAAGCAGACTGTAAAGTACTTTTATCGTCAGCGCTTTGAGTGCTAGCGTCTTTTGAACTTACTACTTCTGCCGCCTTTGCTAAATAAGGTAAGCCTTTATTAAACATATCATCACGTTGCTTTTTTAGTCCTTCATATTTTTTAATTTCTGCTGCAGAACTACCAGCTATTGCATTCATTTGCTTGTTTATTTCTACGGCATTGTTATAATATAAGGCTCCCAAGTTATATTGGTAATCTGCTTGATTGCCATTAGCTTGAATCGCTTTTAAATAAGATGCTTCCGCTTTGCCTACTAATACAGGGTCTACCATTGGTTTGCCCAACTTATCTTTACCATTTTTTGATAAATTTTCATACGTAATGCCTAAAGTAAATAATAACTCCGCATTGTTTGGGTCTTTACTTACCACATCTTCTAATTTTTTAACTAACTCGTCTTGCTTACCTGATTTAATGTAATAGTTTAATTCTCTATTTGCAATTGCTTTGTTATCAGCGTATTTTAATTTTGCATCAGCAAGCGTTTTCATGAAATTTGCTTCATCTTTTTGTTGCTCATAAGCATCCAATAAGAATAAATACATATCCGGATTAGTAACTATTGGATTAGCAGCCACTTCTTTAATCAAGGCCATATTTTCAGCTGTTTTGCCCAAACTATTGTATCCATATACTTTTAAGCGTTTGCCTAAAGCTACAACCGTATCAAATGCAAGATTGCCAACAAAGCGTTTTCCATCTCCGCATTTATTGATCATTTCTACGGTATCGAAATGATTAATAGCCGCTTGATAATTTTTTTCGTTGAAAAAAGCTTCTTGTGCAGCGTTAAAGTAAGAATTTGCACAATTCATCAATAGAATATTCACATTATCCTTTTCATAATCAGCCTTGAGCTTGATTACAGTAAATAGATGATTTGTTTCTGTTCTGTAATAGGCTTTTGCTGCATTATTCGCATCATCGTTCAAAGAGCTAAATAATAATGAAGCTAAATAATAGGTTTTGGGGTCTGCTTTGGTTTGTTCATTGGCCATGGCTTCTGTAATCGCTTTCACGCCTTTTTCATAATCCTTAGCGAAATAAGCAACTTCTGCTGCTTTTATATTTGATTTTTGAGCATTTGCAGCTTGGCCTACAAGTGCAGTAAGTGTAATTAATAGGATTTTTTTCATAAGGTTTTAATTTTTTAGATAATGGATTTATGAATTTTGTTCTGTTGTTTCGGTGTCAGTTGTTTGATCATCTATAATTGGATTTTCTGTAGCGTTTTCTATGTTATCCTCTTCTTCGTCTTCTTGTTCAGCAATTCTAGCAATAGCCGCTATTTGATCATTTTCTTCAATATTGATCAATTTTACCCCTTGAGTAGCTCTACCCGCTTCACGGATCGAACTTACTTTCATACGAATGGTTATACCCGATTTGCAAGAAATCATAAGATCTTCTTGTTCTTCTATGGCTAACAATCCAACCAATGAACCCGTTTTCTCTGTGATATTAATAGTTTTTACACCTTTACCACCTCTATTGGTTACTCGATAGGTTGTTACTTCTTCTTTAGTTTCTTCGTCGATCTCGAAGAATGGCGTGCGTTTTCCTAAACCTTTTTCAGAAACTACTAAGATTTGTTTGTTTTTGTCTTCTTTATGAACACAAATCATACCTATAGTCTCATCTTTTTCATCATCTAGTTCTATACCAAATACCCCAATTGCGCCTCTACCGGTATTTCTTACTTTGGTTTCTTCAAAGCAGATGGCTCTACCCGATTTCACGCCTATTAAAATATAACTAGAACCGTTGGTAAGGGCTACATTCAATAATTCATCACCCTCTTGGATCGTAATGGCATTGACACCAGAAGATCTTGGTCGACTAAATTCTTTAAGGCTAGTTTTTTTGATAATACCTTTTTTAGTACAAAGAATGATATTGTGTTGATCAATATAGGATTCATTGTCTAAGTCTTTTACATCAATAACCGTTTTGATTTTATCATCTGCCGGTAATTGTAGCATGTTTTGGATAGCTCTACCTTTAGCATTTCGATCCATTTCTGGAATCTTATATACTTTAAGCCAATAGCATCTTCCTTTTTCGGTAAAGATCAAAAGCGTATCATGCGTAGAAGCAACAAACAAATGCTCAATATAATCTTCTTCGCGTGTTTTGCCAGCCATAGCTCCTCTACCACCACGTTTTTGAGCTCTATAAGCGGCTAATGTGGTGCGTTTTATATAACCCAAATGGGAAACGGTAATTACTACATCTTCTTCTTCAATTAAATCGAGCATATCCATTTCACTATCCGAATAGTCGATATCGGTTTTGCGCTCGTCACCAAATTTCTTTTTAATTTCTAACAATTCATCTTTGATGATTTGATATCTCAATTCTTCGCTATTTAAAATGGTATTTAAATAATCGATTAATTTCATCAATTCTTCATACTCCGATTTAATCTTATCGATCTCTAAACCAGTAAGCGTACGTAAACGAAGTTCTAATATCGCTTTAGCTTGAATTTCTGATAAATCAAATGCAGTTATCAAACCTTCTTTCGCTAAATCTGGCGTGCTACTTTCACGAATAATTTTAATAGCTCTATCTAAATCATCTTTAGTACCGATTACTTTCATGTAACCTTCTAAGATATGTGCACGTTTTTGAGCTTCTCTTAATTCATATTCTGTTCTTCTAACAATGATTTCATGTCTGAAGTTTACAAACTCTGTGATAAGGTCTTTTAAATTGAGCGTTTTAGGTCGGCCTTTAACGATAGCAACGTTGTTGATACCGTAAGAGGTTTGTAATTCGCTATACTTATATAATTGATTTACGATTACTTGAGCAACAGCATCTTTACGCACATCAACTACAATACGGGTTCCATCTTTATTAGATTCATTGGCAACATTGGTAATGCCTTCAATAATTTTATTATTTACTAAGTAACCAATTTTTTCTGTTAAGGCATCTCTACTAACCTGATAAGGTACTTCGTAAATTACAATTTGCTCTCTACCCGATTTTGTAGTTTCAATGTTTACTTTACCTCGCAATACTACTCTACCCCTTCCGGTATGAGCACCAGCTTTAATACCTTCAATTCCGAATATGGTACCCCCTGTTGGAAAATCTGGAGCTTTGATAAACTTCATAAGTTCATCAATGCTTACTTCATTATTATCGATATAAGCAATACAACCATCAATTACCTCACTTAAGTTGTGCGGCATCATATTGGTGGCCATACCTACTGCAATACCAGAAGAACCGTTTACTAATAGTTGAGGTATTCTTGTTGGCAATACCGTTGGTTCTTGTAAGGTATCATCGAAGTTGAGCGAAAAGTCAACAGTTTCTTTATCCAAATCTTCCATCATGCTTTCCGCATAACGATGCATGCGCACTTCGGTATAACGCATAGCCGCCGGTCCGTCGCCATCTTGAGATCCAAAATTTCCTTGGCCATCTACCATCAAATAACGCATACTCCAAGGTTGTGCCATACGTACCATGGTATCGTATACAGCGGTATCTCCATGAGGGTGGTATTTACCTAATACTTCCCCAACAATACGCGCCGACTTTTTATGTGCTTTATTAAAACTAACACCAAGCTCATGCATGGCAAATAAAACACGACGATGAACAGGTTTTAAACCATCTCTCACATCGGGTAAAGCACGACCTACAATTACCGACATAGAATAGTCGATGTAGGCAGTTTTCATTTGCTCTTCAATGTTTACATTAACGATTTTATCGTTCTCGTTGGGGTCCTGAATGGAATTTAATTCTTGAGTATCTTCTGACATAAAATGATATAAATTTCGCTTTCACAAATATATCAATTTATAGCCTATTTTTCTTGTTAAATAGCGCTTCTTACACTAATTGTGGGAAACTTTTAAATGTGTGAAAAAAATCTATTTTATGGCATAAAAAAAACTGCTGATTAAGCAGTTTTTTTATTAAAAATAGTGTATAAAATCATGCCTTATTTAGGCCATGCAAATTCGTTATTTACGATATACGGACTCAACTGTAATTCGCTACAAACTCCATCTTCAAAAAATAAAGAACAAGAGATGTCATCTACATAAAATAAATTAGGTTCTTCCTCATCTTCTTGCAATTTTCCCCAATTATTTTTTGCAAATAATTCATCTACTTCTTTTTTACTTAAACCTACGATGGCATTACCTTTAAGTGTAAATTTCTCATCGCTAATTGCAATGCTGCTTAATACATAAGCATGCTCTTGATCGAAAGAAATAGAAAGTCCATCTTCATCATAATGCCAAGCCTCTGTGATGTCATCATCATCATCGTCTAAAGCATATTTTTCAATTTCAGTAGGGTTTCCAATTTCTTTTTTTACCAGTTCTCTGGTCGATCCAAATTTCAAATTACCCAATCCTAGGCCAGGTATAACATCTGTAAAATTCATAATTGATATATTTTTTGTAAAGTTACATATATAATTGCATTTATAAGCGCTTTGATAATAATGTAATGAGTATTACTTTTTTAATTCTATAATTGAAATTTCTTTATAGTTTACATTCCAACATGAAGTTTAATATCTTTGTAGTTCATTTTATAATTTTTTCATGTTGATTCAGATTTTAATTGCCGGTGCTGGAAAGTCAGCAAATCATTTAATAGATTATTTTTTAAGAGAATCTTTATCGCAAAACTGGTTTATAACAGTAGCCGATGGAGATGCTAAAACCCTGACAGAAAAAGTGGGCAATCACCCCAACGCGCTGGGTATTGTATTGGATATAACGGCTATAAAAGACCGTCAGGCTTTAGTAAAACAAGCTGATATTGTGGTATCGCTAATGCCGCCTCATTTGCATGTGCTCCTTGCCAAAGATTGTTTGCAATTTGGAAAACATTTAATTACTTCTTCTTATATCTCACCTGAATTAAAAGAATTGAATGCAGCAGCAACAGAAGCTGGTTTAATGTTTATGTGTGAAATGGGCTTAGATCCAGGAATAGATCATATGTCGGCAAGTATGCTCATTCATGATATCAACAGAGTGGCTTCTGATATTGTTTCTTTCAAATCTTATTGTGGCGGTTTGATAGCCCCTGTTTCCGATAATAATCCTTGGCATTATAAATTTACATGGAATCCTATTAATATTATCAATGCTGGCAAATCGGGCGCTACTTATTTGGAAAATGGCAACGAAATTCATGTGCAATATGCTGACATTTTTAAGCAAGCAGCTTCTTTGTCTATTGATCAATTAGGCGATTTTGTGTATTACCCGAATAGAGATTCGTTAGATTATATTGATATCTACCAAGTGCAAGGTGTAGAAACTTTTATGAGAGCTACTATAAGAAATAAAGAATTTTGTTTGGGATGGCATGCGCTTATTAAATTAGGATTAACAGATAGTGCTATTGAATATCGTAGTAAAGGATTGAGCCATGCTTCTTTAATAAAATTAATTACGAATTACACGGATACAAGCATTTCTATAGTGGAATATGTTGCTCAATTGTTAGGTATTTCTTTAAATAGTGAGTTAATGAAGATGCTTCATTATTTAGATTTATTTTCAGAAGTTGATTTTATTGATATCGTAAAAACAACTGCAGCTGACTTTTTATTTAAAATCTTGCTCAAAAAGTGGGATATGAATGAAAATGATCAAGATATGGTTATCATGCAGCATGATATTGTTTATAAACATAAACAAAAATTACATAGTATTTCCAGTACCTTAGTTGCTTATGGGGAGAATAAACACTTCTCTGCTATGTCTAAAACAGTAGGTATGCCTATGGCTATCTTAACAAAACTAATTTTGACAAAACAAATAAGCTCCTTACCTTCGGGTGTTTTAATTCCTACAATGCAGCAAATTTATAAACCTGTGTTGAAGGAATTGGCAAAGCATCAAATTGTATTTACTGAAAAAATTAATTAATGAAATTCTCCAGTCTATTTTCTTTATTGCTGTTGTTATTAATAACAGTTAATGTAAGTATTGCAAAAACAAAAAAAGGGACTTTCTATTTTTCTTGGGGTTACAATACCGAATGGTATACCAAAAGTACCATTACCGTTAATCAATCTAAAGTGGGCACCTACTACCAATTGCTAAATGTTAGTGGTCATGACAATAAAGGATGGGACGATAAATTGTTTTCAAAAGAGCTAACCATTCCTCAATACAATTGGCGCTTAGGTTATATTTTTAATGAAGAAAAAGGATATGGAATTGAACTTAATTTCGACCATACCAAATTCATCGTTCAAGATCCACAATTAGTGCAGGTTAGAGGCATTAGAAATGGAGTGCCTATCGATCAGCAAATAAATTTCACTGATACAGGAGGTTTTTTCTACTATCTTAACAACGGAGCCAATTTTCTATTGTTCAACTTTGTGAAACACTGGCATCTTAAGAAGAACAAATCAGGCACTTTACAGTTAGATGCCTTAGCCAAAGCAGGTATTGGTCCTTTAGTGCCCCACGTAGAAAATAAGTTATTTGGAGAAGCTAATGTACCCCATTTTCAATTGGGTGGATGGAATGTAGGTACTGAAGGCACTATTAAATTAGTCTATTTGGATAGAGTATTTTTAGAATTTGCTACTAAATTAGATTATGCCCGCTACTCCGGATTGAAAATTAACCATGGTGGAGAAATTAAACAGGCCTTTGGAAGTATTCAATTTATAGGAAGTCTTGGTTTTCACATAGCAAAATACAAGAAATAGTAGCCTATTAAATAAATCGCTTAAGATCTCTATCTAAATCTCTGTTTTTGATCGTTTCCCTTTTATCGTGTAGCTTTTTACCTCTACCTAAGCCAATTTCTATTTTTGCAAACCCTTTGTCATTTACAAATATAGCTAAAGGCACTATGGTCAATCCTTTTTCTTTAATTTTAGCAAACCACTTTTTAAGTTCCTTTTTATTTAGCAATAACTTACGCTCTCTAGTTGGATTATGCTGTGCATAACCAGCATGCTTATATTCAGAAATATATAAACTCTTTACAAATAGTTCGCCATCATTAAATAAACAATAGCTATCATTGAAACTTACTCTACTTTCTCGTATAGATTTTATTTCTGAACCAGTCAAAACCATGCCTGCAACCAATTTGTCTTCAATAGCAAATTCGAATGTAGCCGGTTTGTTTTTTATGTAAATTTTTGGTGTCAATGGATGCGTATTAATAAAGCCATTCCTAAGAATGGCTTTTATAAATTATTTGGAAACAAACCAATCTATACAATGGGTTAGTTTTTCTTTTAATTGTTGTCTTTCTACGATAAAATCGAGAAATCCGTGTTCTAATAAAAATTCGCTTTTTTGAAAGCCTTCAGGTAAGTCTTTTTTAATGGTTTCTTTTATAACGCGTGGTCCAGCAAAACCAATCAAGGCATTTGGTTCAGCAATATTAATATCACCAAGCATAGCATAGGATGCGGTAACGCCCCCTGTGGTGGGGTCGGTCATGAACGATATGTAGGGTAATTTTGCTTTGGCTAATTGGGTTAGTTTAGCCGATGTTTTTGCCATTTGCATTAATGAAAAGGCACTCTCCATCATACGTGCTCCACCCGATTTAGAAATAATCATAAAAGGAAAACCCTTTGCAATTGCATAATCAATACCTCTGCTAATTTTCTCACCAACTACCGATCCCATCGAACCACCAATGAAATTAAAATTCATACAAGCAATAACCATGGGTCTGCCATTGATATCGCCCACCCCTACCGTCATAGCATCTCTTAAACCCGTAGATTTTTGAGCATCTACAATTCTAGAAGCATATGGTTTTAAATCTACGAAGCCTAATTTATCCTTTGGTACGATTTCTTCAAATAGCTCTTGATATTCATTATTGTCAAATAAGATGCTAAAATATTCAACAGCATTTATTCTATTATGATAATTACATTTTTGGCAAACATATAAATTGTTTGCTAATTCCATTTGTGTAGTAGTTGTTCTACATGATGGGCATTTATGCCAAAGACCGTCGGGTACTTCCAACTTCTCTTTTGTACTCGTTAAAATATTCTTCTTAATTCTTTTAAACCAAGTAGATGACATAATCTCTGTTTTTTATGGATTACAAAAATAGTTTTAAAAAAGGAGCTATTAAACTTTTTTTAAAAATATTTATTCTATGATTGCCTTACCAGAAAGTAAATAAATAGCAGCCATTCTTATGGCAACGCCATTCTCTACCTGATTGAGTATGATAGATTGCTTGCTATCTGCTGCGTCTGAACTTAATTCTACGCCCCTATTTATTGGGCCAGGATGCATAATGAGTATATCTCGTTGGATACTATCTAACATATCTTTATTAATGCCATAATAAAGAGCATATTCTCTTAATGATGAAAATAAAGGTTTATTTTGTCGCTCTAATTGGATGCGTAATACATTGGCTACTTCACACCAAGCCAATGCTTTTTTTACATCGTAGGTATAAGCAACGCCTAAGGCTTCTATGTGCTTAGGTATGAGTGTAGGCGGACCAGCAACTAAAACTTCTGCACCCAATTTTTGTAAGCAGTAAATATTACTTAATGCTACTCTTGAATGTAAAATATCACCAATAATAGCAATTTTCTTGCCCTTCAGATCACCTAGTTTTTCTCGCATTGAAAAAGCATCTAGTAAAGCTTGTGTTGGATGCTCATTGGTGCCATCTCCAGCGTTGATAATACTTGCATCAATGTGTTGTGATAAGAAATGTGGAGCTCCACTTGCACTATGTCGCATTACCACCATATCTACTTTCATAGATAAGATATTGTTTACCGTATCTATCAAGGTTTCTCCTTTGGATACAGAAGAGCCTGCAGCAGAAAAATTGACCGTATCGGCACTTAATCTTTTTTCAGCTAATTCGAAGGAAATTCTAGTACGGGTGGAATTTTCAAAAAAAATATTGGCAACAGTGGTGTCGCGTAGACTGGGAACTTTCTTTATGGGGCGTTGTAAAACTTGTTTAAAATTGTCGGCAGTAGAAAAAATAGTTTGAATATCTTCTTTTGCAAGATCTTTAATTCCTAGTAAGTGTTTTACAGATAGTGACATTAAAAAGCAAAGTTAATAAAAAATAGTCAAAAAAATTAATCTATAAGCAATACTTTATGATCTTGGTTTTGCTCATCCCATTGCACTTTTACCTTTTGAGAGTACATAGTATCTACCGATTGGCCCACAAAATCGGGCTGTATAGGCAATTCTCTACTAAATCTTCGATCAATTAATACCATCAAGGATACATGTTTGGGGCGACCAAAATCAATTAACGCATCCATTGCAGCACGAATTGTTCTGCCGGTATGTAGTACATCATCTATAAGTATGATTTGTTTACCTTCTAGATTATAATCAATGCTTGTAGCAGATGGGATATGTATGCTGTTATTTTGATGTACATCATCTCTATAAAAAGTAGTATCTAATTGGCCATACTGAATTTTTTGACCGGGAACAATTGCTTGAATTGCTTGTACTACCCTATCTGATAAATGAATACCTCTTGGCTGAATACCAATAATCACTACATCATCAAATGCTTCAATTTGTTCAACTAATTGATGTGCTAATCGCTGAATAGTGATTGTTAGTTGTTCGTGTGTAAAGAGTGTCTTCAAAATTCTTTAATTATTTAGTAAAAATAATAAATATTCAGCTAATATTCTGCTTTATACTTATCCTAATCTAGTAACTTTGCTAATTGTTTTATATTCAGTTTAGTACGTTATATGTCGGCTCCTTTATTCTTTACCCAATCATTTTATGATTTCATTGAACAATACCAACAGGCTTTCAATAGTTTTCATGTCAAAAATATAATCAATCAATTTACTTTTCCCTTACAGGTTATCCATAAAGACACTTGCCAGGTCTATACCGATAGCAGTAATCTAGAAGCGGTTTTGCAAGGCGGTATGCAATTTTATAAAAAAAATAATGTTACGTCCGTTGGTATATCTCCGCTTCAAAAGCATGCTATCAATGATCAATTAGCTTTTTTAAAAATTAAATTAGCGTTTTATAATGCTGATCATAAAGTATTATATCATTGTCATTATGAGTTAATATTAAGACGCATTAAAAATAATGAACTCAAAATTCAATGCATGATCAATGCAGATGAAGAAGATAATGCCCGTCATTTATTCTAAAAAAAGTCTCGCTAAAAGCGAGACTTTTTTAATTTATTTGAAAGCGTTAAAACCAGTTACGCTCTGCCCTGTAATGAGCAAATGAATATCATGTGTTCCTTCGTAAGTAATAACAGATTCTAAATTCATCATATGGCGCATGATACTAAACTCACCTGTAATACCCATGCCGCCTAATATTTGACGAGCTTCTCGAGCTATTGTAATAGCTGTTTCACAAGAATTTCGTTTAGCCATAGATATTTGTTCTGGTGTAGCTCTATGTTCGTTTCTCAATACTCCCAATCTCCAAACCATTAATTGACCTTTAGTGATTTCTGTGATCATTTCAGCCAATTTCTTTTGCGTCAATTGGAATGCACCAATTGGTTTGTCGAATTGAATACGTTGTTGGCTATAACGCAACGCGGTATCATAACAATCCATTGCGCAACCCAAGGCGCCCCAAGCGATACCAAAACGAGCGCTTGACAAACAGCCTAAAGGACCTTTTAAACCAATAACATTAGGTAAAATATTTTCTTTAGGTACTTTCACATTATCAAAAACTAACTCCCCCGTTGCTGATGCTCTTAAACTCCATTTGCCATGGGTTTCAGGAGTAGTAAATCCTTCCATACCTCTTTCTACAATCAAACCTTGAATTCGTCCTTCTTCATTCTTAGCCCATACTACGGCTATATCTGCAAAAGGTGCATTGGAAATCCACATTTTTGCTCCATTTAATACCACGTGATCACCAGCATCAACGAAAGATGTAGTCATTCCTGCTGGGTTTGAACCATGGTTAGGTTCCGTTAGTCCAAAGCAACCCATCATTTCGCCAGAAGCTAATTTGGGTAAATATTTCATTTTTTGTTCTTCACTACCGTACGTTAAAATTGGAAACATGACCAATGATCCTTGCACGGATGCCGTAGATCGCACACCAGAATCGCCTCTTTCCAATTCTTGCATCATGATACCGTAACTGATATAATCTAAGCCAGCACCACCATATTCTTGAGGTACAAAAGGTCCGAAACAGCCTAATTCGCCCAAACCCTTTAAGATTTGCTTAGGGAAAGTAGCGTTTTGAGCATGTTCTTCTATTATTGGGGTAATTTCTTTTTTAACATATGCTCTTACCGTGTCCCTGATTAACTTGTGCTCATCAGTTAGTAACTCGTCTAATAAGTAATAATCGGGGTGTTGATATTGGTCTTTTTGCATGGATTAGTTATTTGGTTTACAAAAGTAATAAAATGCTCCTGTATAACAATTAATTAAATCATTTGTTTATATTTTTTAACCTTATATGGAGCTGCTAATATTTAACATAAATCATTTGTATTCAATGATATATAATAACAAACCTTTTGATAATTTAATGTGTCTTATATACTAAAGCAAAAAAAATTTTGAAAATTGTACGAAATGATATATAAACTTTAACATCATTTCTTTGAAAATTCATTATTTGCGTATTATTTTTACTAATTATTAAAATTAATAACTCATGAGGCAGCTAAAGATTGCCACCCAGATTACCAATAGGGACTCTCAGGCGGTAGAAAAATATCTTCAAGAAATCAGTAAAATCTCCATGATTACACCTGAGGAAGAGACTACTCTTGCCTTGAAAATACACATGGGTGATCAGCGCGCGCTCGATAAACTAGTTCAATCCAATTTACGTTTTGTTGTTTCGGTAGCAAAACAATACCAACACCAAGGCTTGTCTTTAAGTGATTTAATCAATGAAGGCAACTTAGGTTTAATTAAAGCAGCTCAACGTTTCGATGAAACTAAAGGGTTTAAGTTCATTTCTTATGCCGTTTGGTGGATTCGTCAATCTATTTTGCAAGCTTTGGCAGAACAAGGTAGATTAGTTCGTTTACCTCAAAATAAAATTGGCACATACAATAAAGCAAATAAGGCGTTTATCGCTTTTGAGCAAGAGCACGAACGTGAACCTTCTACAGAAGAATTAGCAGTGATACTAGAAATGAGTGAAACAGAAGTAACTAATATCTTTACCAGCAATTCTCGACATACCTCTTTAGATGCTCCTGTGCACGAAGCGGAAGATGTAGCAATGGGCGATTTATTAGCAGGCTCTAGCGATACGGATGATGATGTGATGAAGGATTCTTTAAGAGCAGAAATTAAACGTATTTTAAAATCATTAAGTCCGAGAGAAGCAGAAATTTTAGCTGCTTACTTTGGATTGGATGGCGATGCTGGTCCGTCTATAGAAGAAATTGGTGAAAAATATGATCTTACCAAAGAGCGTATTCGTCAAATTAAAGAACGTGCTATCAAACGTTTGCAAAAAACAAGATATAGCAATGCTTTAAAAGTTTATTTAGGTTAATCTCCTTTGAATTATAAAATAAAAAACGCTCATTCGAGCGTTTTTTTTATTTTTGAGTATGCAAACCATTTTTACCCATATCCAATCTCTTTTTGGTATCCAAAACAATTTCCTGCCTGCCATCAAAGGACATGATCTTAATACCGTTGAGCACCTAGAGCAAGCGTGGATGCTTATTGAAGATGATCGAATAATAGATTTTGGATCAATGGAGCATTTTCCGAGCGGTAATTATGATCAGGAAATCAATGTTGCAGGTAAACTGGTCTTCCCTACCTGGTGCGATTCGCATACGCATTTAGTATTTCCTAAAACTAGAGAAGAGGAATTTGTAGATAGAATAAATGGCTTGACCTATGAGCAAATTGCAGCTAATGGAGGCGGCATATTAAATTCTGCCAAACATTTAACTACCATCAGTTCGACTCAGTTATTTGAAGATGCTTGCCAACGATTGGAAGAACTGATTCGATTGGGAACAGGTGCTATTGAAATTAAAAGTGGTTATGGCTTAAGCTTAGATGCGGAATTAAAAATATTACGTGTTATTAAACAACTTAAAGAAAAATATGCCCTACCTATAAAAGCTACGTTCCTTGGGGCGCATGCCTACCCTTTAGCGTATAAAGATAATAAGGAAGGATATATTCAATTGATTATAAAGGAAATGCTGCCTGCTGTTGCTGCAGAAGGTTTAGCCGATTATATGGATGTATTTTGCGAACAAGGCTTTTTTTCTGTGGCAGATACCGATCGATTGCTGAATGCTGCTGCTAAGTATAACTTAAAACCAAAAATACATGCCAATCAATTACACAATTCTGGTGGTGTTCAAATTGGAGTTCAGCATCATGCTATTAGTGTAGATCATTTAGAATGTGTGGGTGATGAAGAAATTAGTTGCTTACAAAACAGCACTACTATTCCTACCTTGTTGCCAGCTGCTGCATTCTTTTTGGGAATTCACTATCAGCCTGCGCGCAAAATGATTGATGCTAATTTGCCGGTATGTTTGGCGTCTGATTATAATCCTGGATCTTGCCCTTCTGGCAATATTCCTTTTCTATTGAGCTTGGCTTGCACGCAATTAAAGATGACGCCTAATGAAGCTTTTAATGCGGTAACCTATAATGGAGCAGCGGCAATGGAATTGCAACATGAAGTAGGTAGTATTACCAGAGGTAAAAAAGCCAATTTTATAATTAGCACAACACTACCCTCTTTTAATCTTATACCTTATAGCTTTGGTTCTAATTTAATGGATAGGGTCTATATCAATGGAAAGCAATTCTAGCGCATGCAATACAATTTTCCGGGTAAGGATTTTATAATGTTTTGCATTTCTAATTGTAATAAATAGCTGGCTAATTTAGAATCGCTTAATGCAGATTTTAATTTCAATTCATCTGCATGCATCATTTCCTTTTCTTGAATCAATTTTATAAGTAATTGTTCTTGTTCATTCAATTGTGTGAATAATAACGCTTGTTTAGGTTTGTTTTTTGTTTGGGTATCGGTCCAATTCATAAAACGCAATACATCCTCACCGCTTTCTATAAGTTGTGCCATGTTCTTTTTAATTAATTCATTACACCCTGCAGAACGGCTATCGATGCTTCTTCCGGGGAAGGCAAATACTTCTCTATGATAACCTACAGCAAGCTTACTCGTTATCATGGCTCCTCCTTTGCTATCGCTTTCTACTATGATACTGGCATCGCATAGACCTGCTACAATTCTATTCCGCATCGGAAAATTTGCCAATTCTATTTTGCTATTCAAGGGGTATTCCGATAATAATCCGCCGTTTGCCAACATCTCCTGTGCTAATTTTTTATGGCTTGGTGGATATGTGATATCTAAGCCATGGGCTACAACGCCAATTGTTGGAATATTGTTTTTCATTGCAAATTTGTGTGCCAAGCCATCAATTCCAAGTGCTAAGCCACTAACAATAACCAAATCGCTGATAGATTGGAATTGCTCCATCATATGCTCCATCATTTTTGCTCCATATTCGGTATTTTTTCTGGTGCCTATAATGGCGAGCATTTTTTTTGCATTAAGCTGGGCATTCCCTTTGTAATAAAGTAGGATAGGCGCATCTTCGCATTGTACTAAGCGTTTTGGGAAGGAAGGATGTTTATAAAACAAGATGTCAATTCCTTCTTTATCGTGTTGTACCAAGATTTCTTCTGCTCTCTTTAATACCTGCTTGTCTTTAAATGCCTTAGATCTCATGGCGCCAACTCCATCTATATGGCTAAGGTCTTTTATGCTCGATTTAAAAATTGCTTCCGCATTTTCAAATTTATTAAGTAAGTTTTTAGCAGTTTTGTGTCCAATGCCTTCTACTAAACTTAGGGCTATATTATAAATCATTATTAACGTTACTTTTGAAATGAATACTGTAATTTTACTAAAATGTAAGCTATGAAAAAGTTGTTGTTATTATTTTGTATGTTATTTTTTGTAACGGCATATGCACAGAAAAAATCGATCAATAAAGTAAGCATGCATAGAACAGCTTGTTTTGGTAAATGCCCAACCTATAGTCTTGAAATCAATAAGAATGGCAGCGTAATCTATACTAGCGTTAGGTTTACAAAATTTGATGGCGTATACACTAAAAAATTCTCCATAGATAAAGTGAAAAATATATTCTTGCAGATTAACTTATTAAAACTAGATACGTGTAAGAATGAGTACGAACAAATCATTGCCGATTTGCCAGGATTAAATTTTAATATAGATTATACTAACGCTAAGAAACAAATTGTGAATGCACACTTTGGTCCTAAATTTTTAAAACGCTTAGCGATGAATATTGATAAAGAATTTTCTATTGATTCCACTTGGAAAAAGATAAAATAATTCTTTATCAATACGTCAATAGCCTTTTATTATAAATGAAGCTTATCTTTTTTAGCTAATAATTCAGCCACCGTTTCTTCATACAATTCATCTGGCACACAACAGTCTACCGGACAAACAGCTGCGCATTGTGGCTCTTCGTGAAAACCTTGACACTCGGTGCACTTGTTTGGGCTAATGAAATATACATCCGATGCTATGGGTGTATGTTTGCTTGTAGCATCAACACTTGTGCCATCCATTAAAACAAAAGCTCCTTTTAAAGAAGTGCCATCAGCCATAGCCCATTCTACACCACCCTCATAAATTGCATTATTAGGACATTCTGGTTCGCAAGCACCACAATTAATACATTCGTCAGTTATTTTTATTGCCATTGTAAATTAAATTTGGTTTATAGTGTACAAAGTTACAATTTCGCACACAAAAATGAGTAAACATGGAGCAAATTAATCATAAAATTGAACTTTTAACAAGATTGAAAGACTATATGCTTTCAAATGATGAAGAATGGCTTGCTGTTCAATCCTTAGCGATCAACAAAAACTCTTGGTTTACTGAAGAACATATTAGCGCAGCTATTCAGGCTATTGCCAACAACTATTTACAAAAAGAAGCATTAGCTACTTGGTGTGCCACTTATACTTTATCGGCTACTAAGAAAGTATTAGGTATTGTAATGGCGGGTAATATTCCATTAGTAGGTTTTCATGATTTCTTATGTGGATTTTTAGCAGGCTATCCACTTAAAATAAAATTATCTTCTAAAGATGCAATTTTATTGCCACACCTTATCGCTAAACTAATAAGCTGGGATGCAGCTATACAAAGCGACATTGAAATTGCAGAGCAATTAAAGGATTGCGATTTATATATTGCTACGGGCTCTGATAATTCGGCTCGATATTTTGAGACCTATTTTAGTAAATATCCATCTATTATCCGAAAGAACAGAACTTCTATAGCGGTGTTAAATGGCATGGAAACAGATGAAGAAATGACGTTGTTAGCCAAAGATGTTTTTCAATATTATGGTTTAGGGTGTAGAAATGTAACGCAACTATTGGTGCCACACGATTATAATTTTGAACGCTTATTGCAATCGTTTAATGCTTTTCGTTATGTAATGAATCACCACAAATATCAAAACAATTTTGATTATCATTTGGCGATCTATTTACTTAATAAAGTGCCCTATATGAGCAATGATTGCTTATTGATGGTAGAAAATGATTTGCCTTTTTCAGCGGTGAGTGTATTGCATTATAAATACTACCAATCGGAACATGAAGTAGCAAGCTTTATTGAAAATAATGATGCCATTCAGTGTGTGGTTGGAAAAGCCTATTTGCCTTTTGGGGAAGCCCAAAACCCTACTTTAGATCAATATGCTGATGGTGTAGATACTATGGCGTTTTTAGGTGCTAATTATTAATCTTTAAACCCTTGTAAAATACAAAGCCATTCTTTGCTCCAATTTTTTGGATTTGGGTTTGAGATGTATAAATAGTCGTATCCATAATTTTACAAATAAAATAAGTAGGTCGTTGTATCGTTCCTTCGGGTGTCCAATATCCAGTAGGCTCTTTTTGGTTTACGCTATCTTTTTGGCTCTTTAACTTATTAGCATAAAACAAATGAGCATAACTCTTATAACTCAAGGGTGCCACATATACATCTTTTCCATTAAAGGATTGATAAAATTCAATAGCAGCTCGTTGCGAATAGTGCTCAATCTTTGGAGTAAAATAATTACTGCAAATAAATATAAACACTACTTGAAAAGCTATTAAGCGTTTTAAATAATATTCGAAACCGGTATTTATCTTTGCTATGAGATAGCATAAACCAAGGAGATAAACAATGCCAATAGCTATTTCATAATAAGACCAATGCACAGTGGCTTGTAAATTACCCACAGCAAATGGGTCTTCAATAAAAGGGATTAATTTGTTTTTATACATTCCGATCAAGGGTAAGCAGATCCAAACGATGCTCCATATGCTGCCAATAGCATAAAATAATACTTTTAGCCAGCGACTAATCGTTTCTTTATTGGTGGCTATTAATGAAATGTTATAAGCGGCAAGGTAGCTGAGTGGGAAATAGCAAAACGAGGAATAATGAACAATTTTTGTTTTCACGATAGAAAATAGCAAAAGCACCACCCAAAAGGCTATCCACATCCATTTATTAAAAAGTGTTTGACTAGCTTTATTATGCTTCTTAAATAGAAATAAAGACGCTGGGAAACAGCCAATTAGTAATACTACAAAATGATAGAAAAAGGGACCCCCATGGTCGGCATCTTCTGTACTAAATAATCTAATTTGATAGGTAATAAATTCATTCAAGAACCAATTACCATAAGCTATTCCGTATTTTAATACTACGGTTATAAACCATATCGCCACTACTAAAAAGGATACAATAGCTATGCTAGCGATGTCTTTTATACTGAGCTGGCTTTTAAATTTGGAAAGGATTACATATACAATCAAACATAATAAGGCAATGAGTATGGCTACGGGGCCTTTGGTGAGCACTGCCAAGCCTAAAAACAAGCCAGCCAATAATCGATGTTTGTTATTGTTGTTTTTAATACTGCTTAAGGCATAGACATGATAAATGGCTAAGAAAATCAATAAATTAAAGAGTGGATCTATTAAGCCTGTTTTGAAATAAAAGTGAGGCAACCAAGATCCAATATACAATAAGATCCACCAGGTGGCTACGCTTTTGTTGGCTACTTTAGTGCCAATTTTGTAAAAAGAAAATAAGGTAAAAAATGCAACAACTACATTCGGAAAACGAGCCCCCCATTCATTAATCCCGAATAACTTCATAGCAGCTACTTGAAGCCAAATAAATAAAGGTGGTTTTTCCCAAAAGGGTTTAAAATCTATTTGGGTGCGCAAATAATCTTTTGAAAGTATCATTTCTCTTGCACACTCTGCAAAGTTGATTTCATCCCAATCGAATAAATGTACGGATCCTAAAAAAGGAATAAATAATAAACAGCAGGCTAAAAAAATATAGAGTATGGATTTATCCTTGAACATATAATTTATATTTTTTTGGAGCAAAAAATTGATAGGCCAAAACAGTTATTATGGCCATTACAAATCCTACGATGCTACCTAGGTAAATATCTTTGAAAAAATGAGCTGCCAAATACAATCTAGAAATGCCTACTAGGAGTGCTATAGCAAATAATAGGCTTACTGTTTTATTGTTTTTCGGGAAAATAAAAACCGTTAAAAATACCAATAAAGCAAAGGCACTGGTTGTATGGCCAGATGGGAAACTATTATAATGCAAGATGGGCCACCATGATTCGGTATGAATGTTATCAAGATCTTTAATTGCTTTCAAAGGGCGTTCGTAGTCGAAAATATGTTTTAGATACTGTGTCACTAATCCAGGTATATAGTTGACCGTTATAGCATTGATAATAAATGGAGTGCTTTGTTGTTTTTTTGAAACTAAAATTGCCATTAAGCAAATTATCAATACACTCAATCCATCGCCCAATAAGGTGAAGCCATACATAATATAATTTAATGCTGTAGTATAATGACTATTGATGGCAAAAAATAATTGTTCTTGTGTAAACAATACGTTTAATAAAGCGCCTATCAATAGCCACCCTAAGAATAATTGGGCGGCACTTTTTAAGGATGGAGCATAGCTGAGGAGTTGCTTCATTTTGACTTATTAAAAAGGAGTTGAATTCGTTTAAAAAAGACTTTGTAAGTTTCTATATTAAATACTTGGGAGTCTTTTTTTGCTTTGTTGATTAAAAATAAGGCAATGGGTAATAGCATGCTGGTGGCCAACCACATGCCAGCATAAGGAGGTAAAGCTCCAGAATGAGATAGCTTTTCGCCCACAATACTGATAATATGAAACACAAGGAAGAAGCAGATAGAAAATAACATAGGCATTCCCAATCCACCTTTTCTAATAATAGAACCTAAGGGAGCGCCAATCAAAAATAATAATAGACAAGCGAAGGATAAGGTAAATTTCCTATGCCATTCTATTTTATATTTCAACAAGTTATCGTTTTGAATACTTGCATCGCTTACATTGATATCTAATAATCCTTTGATATTTCTGCAATTAGAAAGCGATTGCTGTAGGGTTGCATTTTTTAACGTGTCTTTTATAATGCTGAGTATACTGTTTGCGTAGTGTATTTTAGTTTTTGTATTGCCTAATAATTTTTTGTAATAACGGGTATAAGTAGCAGAACTTTTATAATTGAAAATATAGAGATAGGGGTTGATGAAGGATTCAATATTCTGTTGAATTTTAGTATCATACTTTTTCACACTATCAATGCTTTCATTCAATTGCGAAATATTCATCATTTGGTAAGCGCCTTTAAATAAGTCCTGATTCGTTCTGTTCATTTTAAAAGAAGACAAATCAAATATTTTATCCCACTGTTTAAAATACATGCGGGTTTGCTCATTGGCTGCTGGTCCGCCTGTATTTAGTTTCTCTTCGTATTTGCAACCATTGCGTAGCCTAAAGGTCAGGTAATGACCATCTTCGCTAGGAATCATTTCGCCCGATTCGGCTACAATAACCCTATCATTGCCCATGCCAGAAGATTGATCATAGATGAGTACATTCTTAATGGTTTTTCCATCACTTCCTTTCTCCCCTATTCTGATGGTATAACCTTCTAGGCCCTTACTAAACTGCCCTGCTTTAATATTGAGTGTAGGTTTAGAATTGCGCATGTCATATAATAAGGAGAAAGCTTTTAGATTGGCTGCTGGAATTACATTGTTATTAAAAACAAAAGCCCCTACCGATAGTATGCTTAAGAGTATAAAGAGGGGTTGCATAAAACGAATTAGAGAGATGCCCGAAGATTTAATAGCAATGAGTTCAAAATGCTCACCCAAATTACCGAAGGTCATGATCGATGCCAATAAAATACCCAAAGGCAAAGCCATGGGCACTAAAGTGGTAGACATGAGGCTGAGTAATTGAAGGATATCGATAGCACCCAAACCCTTTCCGATCAACTCATCCATATACAACCAAAAAAATTGCATCACTAAAATAAAGAGTGTTACAAAGAAGGTGACTATGAAAGGGCCAATAAAACTCTTTATGATATAGGCATCAATACGTTTTATCAAGGGTTTTCAATTTTAATCAAAAATACTAATAGTAAATGGCATAGTAGCTTAAAAAAGATATAAAAAAACTCAAATTTTACAATTTGAGTTTTGATTCGTTTAACTACCTATTCTATGTTTAAGGTTATTGACCTGGTTGGTCCATAATTGCTCCTGATCTTTTAATTCGCTTTTATCAGCAAAATCTGTGATGCGCAATAAGGTTTCGTTGGTGATAGAGCTTTGCTCAATTCTGAATTCGAAGAACTCATCTGGAGCGTAGTAATCCCATCTAAAACGGATGTAGTTATCATTAAAAGATTCTATCATTTCGGCAATATCTTCCGATCCATTCCAAATAAAGGTAAATTCATTTTCAGTTTGTTCTACTCTATCGGCAAACCATTCTTGTAAGCCAGAAGGTGTAGATAAGAATTCAAATAAGATAGATGGAGAGCATCGTATAGGGAATTCGAGAGAGTATATTAGTTTCTTTTTAGCCATTTTCTTGTTGTTATACTATAATTTACAATAACGCTGCAATAAAATAAAAAGAATTAATAAAACAAAATTAATTGTGCTATTATTTGCAAAAAGCAAGTAAATTTAGCCAGATTTGTCAATTACTAGTGAACGCATTCTTTAACAACAGGGTTTAATTTAGTGTATTTAGTAGCCTTATAAGCTATTTATAGCAATAAAAAAATTTTTGTTAAAAAAGTTTAAAACCATTAGTTTTGCCTCCTTTGTAAATTTAATTTATTCACCAAATAAATATATTGTCTAGATTATGTCGATGCGTCAACTCAAAATTACAAAATCAATTACGAATAGAGAGAGTCAGTCTTTAGAGAAGTATTTGCAGGAAATTGGTAAAGTAGATTTGATTACGCCAGAAGAAGAAGTACAATTAGCTATAAAAATTAAAGAAGGCGATCAAAAGGCCCTTGAAAAATTGACTAAAGCTAATTTACGTTTTGTGGTTTCTGTTGCTAAGCAATATCAAAATCAAGGTTTATCCCTATCCGATTTAATTAATGAAGGAAATTTAGGCTTAATTAAAGCCGCTCAACGCTTTGATGAAACCAGAGGTTTCAAATTCATTTCTTATGCTGTTTGGTGGATCCGTCAGTCTATTTTACAAGCTTTAGCAGAGCAATCAAGAATTGTGCGTTTGCCTTTAAACAAAGTAGGTTTAGCTAATAAAATCAGTAAGGCGTATTCTCAACTTGAGCAAGAGTTTGAGCGCGAACCTTCTACGGAAGAATTAGCCGAAATATTAGAAATAGGTATTGAAGAAGTAGAAACGACCTTGGGCGTAGCCGCTCGTCACGTATCGGTAGATGCTCCTTTCATGGATAGCGAAGATAATAGCTTATTAGATGTATTGTCTAACCCTAATGCCGATATCGCCGATTCAGTTTTAGCACACGACGATTCTTTACGAATGGAAATAGATCGTTCTTTGAGCACCCTAACCGAGCGTCAGCGCGATGTTATTAAATTATACTTTGGCATTGGCGTAGAGCACCCTATGAGTTTAGAAGATATTGGAGAGAAATTTAGCTTGACTCGAGAGCGCGTTCGTCAAATTAAAGACAAGGCGATAACGAAGCTTAAAACAGCAAGCCGTTGCAACTTGCTTAAAACCTACTTAGGAAATTAAATATTAAGGGCTTTTTTTAAAGCCCTTTTTTAATGCCCTAAATTAAATACATCAAATATTCAGTTAAGTTTTATGTTTGAATTAATTTTTTTAAATAGGTTTTAAATTGTTTAAAATATTAGTTATCAATACTTTGAAGTTATATTAGTACATTAATTTAAAATAATATAAATATTTAATCATTAATTGGATTTAAATTAAACTAAAAAATGTAAATTACAAAGAAACACTTATGCTCAAAAAATTTACTCTCTCAGACATATTAATGTTTACAGCAGCTTTTTTATCACTAATATTTTCTGAAGTCCTTTGGTTTAATGGTGAAAAAGAATCAGCTATTTTTATTGGTCTTTGGGTACCTTCGATTTTAGGTTTTGCTATTTTGCTAAAATTAATTGAAAATCAAAAGAAATGAATCAAATTATACCCTATTTTGCAGGATGTATTACTTTATTATTTGGTATTGGATTTATTCTAGTTATATACAAGTATAAGAACAACAAATAATTTAGATATGAATAAGTTTTTACAAACAGCCAGTAATAACTTTGATTCATACTTTAGTCCAAGTATAATTAAGAAAGTTGAGTTAATATTATTAAGATTAGCAATAATTTCTTTTATTGTTCATATACTCATTATTTATTTTTGTAATTACTTTGAATGTTTTAAATATTCACATCATAGTTACTTAAAAGCAATTTATACACCTTTTAGTTTCATACTTTTCTATGAAGTTTTTCTATTAATTATTATTATCCCAAATTCAATTTCTGAATTTGTTGGTAAGCAATTTGAAGTTATAACTCTAATTACCCTAAGGAGTTTTTTTCATGATATTGCTGATTTTGAATTAAATAATATAATTAATTTTCAAAATCAAGCTTTCATTAGTATGGTATTAGACCTAAGTGCTTCAATTTTAATGTTAGGACTCACTATAGTTTACTACAAAGTTTTCCATATTGTAGAATATAGAGATATTATTGTGGATTTAGATAAATTTATAAATATAAAGAAGACTGTATCCTTTTGTATGATTATAGTATTATTAATATTGAGTCTTACAAGTTTTTTAAATTGGTGTCTTGATATGTTAAAAGCTATAAATGGAAACAGTAATTTTCCCAACCCTAATAATGTATTTTATAATGATTTTTTTTCAATTATGATATTTGTAGATGTTTTCTTACTTATAATTTCTTTTACATTTCAATCTTCCTTTTTAATTATTTTTAGAAATGCAAGTTTTATAATTACAACTATTCTTATTAGAATGTCATTATCGATTAGTAAACCAATGAATTATATTGTAATTATCTTTGGTTTTTTATTTTCAATACTTTCCTTCTATCTATACAAACGGGGCAATAATTTTATAACTAATGATAAATCTTTATAAATTTCAATAATTTTTATTTAAAATAATTCATGAATTTAATATTTCAACTATGAATTGTTTATAAATAAATGATACAATCTATATGTTTAATGAGAAAAAATTAAAATTTGTTTTCTTTGTTAATTCATTAATTTTCTTCTAATAATGCTTTTTATTCCTTGTTGTAGAAAATTTAATTTCTAATAAATAGCGTTGCAATAAAAAATAATCATACTGAATAAATATAATATCGTGAGATGGTATGCGATTTAATATTCTAATTGCCTGTTCTTTCTTATTTAAATTCCCTAAGCTTATTGCCTTCATTAAATCTAGGGCTTCAAAATAACCACTAGCAATTTTACCTTCAACAATTTTATTACTATACAATAGCATGATATGTAACTAAAAAATTTATTTTTTTTGACTCTTAAAATGGACAAAAATGGATTTTGTTATAAAATTGTTATTAATATTTTTGTAGTATAAATGTTAAAAATTTAAATAACTATGTCATCAGCTCCTTACTCTACAGAATGTTCTTGGTGTGGAAAAACATTTGGTCTCTTCACCATGCCTATTGGAAAAAATTTTTGTTGTAAAAAATGTGAAAATGAATACAGGGAAAGTAAATCAACAAAAGGTAATTCTGGATCCTCAGGTTGTTTGCCAGTTTCCGTGTTATTAATATTAATTGCATTTACCATATTTATGTTTATTTAATTTATTTCCCCCACAAAAAATGTACCCTACAAATATTAGGGTTTTTTAATATGAAAAAAGCTATAATTCTAAATTTCCTTTTTATTATTTTTTCTTGTCTCTCAGCTATTGCGCAATCTATAACTGTAAAAGACTACAACTATAATATTAAGTTGCGAATTGATGGAGGAATTATAAAAGACTATAATTATAATATTATTGGTCGCGTTGATGGAGATATTATTAAGGATTATAATTATAATATTATAGCAAGAGTTGATGGTAACATCATTAAAGATTATAACTATAATATTATTGGACGTATTGATGGTAATACAATTAAAGATTATAATTATAATATAATAGGCCGAATTGAAGGAAATGTAATTAAAGATTACAATTATAATATCGTTGCTAGAATAGATGGATCTCCAAGGAAAACACAATTGATCTCAATATTGTATTTCATAGTTATGTAGTATAAGTAGAATTTTTTTTTAAATACTGCTTATTGATACAAAAATATTTTTTTTAATTTATAATAAACATTTTACTTAAATATTAATTTGTTTTAAATTAAATTTGAAAAAAATTAAAATTTGTTTTCTTTGTTAGTTCATTAATTTTCTTCTCATAATGCTTATTATTTCTTGTTGTAGAAAATTTAATTTCTAATAAATAGCGTTGCAATAAAAAATAATCATGTTGAATAAATACTATATCATGTGCTGATATGCGATTTAATATTCTAATTGCCTGTTCTTTCTTATTTAAATTCCCCAAGCTTATTGCCTTCATTAAATCTAGGGCTTCAAAATAACCACTAGCAATTTTACCTTCTGCTATTCTATTATAATCCAAATCGCATATTTGTATCATTTT
>CAMBYG010000021.1 GCA_945872085.1 Chitinophaga pinensis
GCAATTTTAGAAGCTACCGGAAAAATTAAAAACCCTTGGCCTAATGTAGATGCACACAGTGGTGCTTTATTAAAACACTACGGCTTAGTTGAAGAAGATTTCTATACCGTATTATTTGGTGTTTCAAGAGCATTAGGTGTATTGGCTAGCTTATGTTGGGATCGTGCTTTGAACTTCCCAATTGAAAGACCGAAGTCAGTAACAACAGAATGGGTTAAAAATTTTATTGATAAACAACAAGCTTAAATAACCTAACCCCTCAATTGAGGGGTTACTTTTTAAAATAAAAAGATATGAATAACAAAGGACCAATTTCAAATTTCATTACACATCATTATCGTCATTTCAACGCTGCAGCTTTAGTAGATGCTGCAAAAGGATATGAAACACATCTATTGGAAGGTGGCAAAATGATGGTGACATTAGCGGGAGCTATGAGTACCGCTGAATTAGGTATTTCTTTAGCAGAAATGATTCGCCAAGATAAAATTCAAATCATTTCTTGTACGGGTGCTAATTTAGAAGAAGATGTTATGAACTTAGTAGCGCACAAGAGCTACAAACGTGTGCCTAACTATCGTGATTTAACACCACAGGACGAATGGGATTTATTGGAGAATCATTATAATAGAGTAACTGATACGTGTATTCCGGAAGAAGAAGCGTTTAGAAGATTGCAAAAACACTTGGTAGCGGTATGGCAACAAGCAGAAGCAAAAGGGGAGCGTTATTTTCCGCATGAGTTTTTATATCAAGTAGTAAATAGTGGTGTATTAGAGCAATACTATGAAATAGATCCTAAAGACAGTTGGATCGTTGCAGCTGCTCAAAAAAATATACCTATTGTTTGTCCAGGTTGGGAAGATTCTACTACCGGAAATATTTTTGCTAGTTATGTCATCAAAAATGAATTGCAAGCTAGTACGGTTAAAAACGGTATTGAGTACATGGTTTGGTTGGCCGATTGGTATAGAAATAACAGCGAAGGAAAAGGTGTTGGTTTCTTCCAAATTGGCGGTGGTATAGCAGGCGATTTCCCAATCTGTGTTGTGCCTATGATGTACCAAGATTTAGAATGGCATGATGTGCCTTTCTGGAGCTATTTCTGTCAAATCAGTGATAGTACCACATCTTTTGGTTCCTACTCTGGTGCCGTACCAAATGAAAAAATCACTTGGGGAAAACTAGATGTGAATACACCGAAATTTATAGTAGAGTCTGATGCTACAATTGTAGCGCCTTTACTATTTGCTTATGTATTAGGATGGTAGTTTTGACAAATTCATAAATAAAAAAAGGAGTGCTTTTGCACTCCTTTTTTTTATGGTATTTGAATATTTTTTTCTTTTCGTAAAAAGAAATAAGCGCCTATGCTCAATAGACATACGGAAATAATTTCAGCTTGAGTGGGATGAATAAAGCCCCAATTATATTGACTGTTCACGCGAATTAGTTCTACAAAAAAACGTTCAGCTCCATTTAGCATTAAATACAAACCAAATAATTTTAAGGGTTGTTGGAAATGGGTTCTCATTTTCCATATAAATGCAAACAACAAGATACAAACGATTGCTTCATATAATGGAGTAGGGAATACACTTACCGGTAATGCAGTGCAATAATTGCCAACGCAATCTATCAGCGGCATGCCTTCATGATTCACATTGTGTGCATAGTTCATTCCAAACAACCAGTTGGGCAACCAACTTGGCGCTGCTACATGCATATGCGGCGCTACGGTATTATTGATATACGTCATATAGGGCGCTGCTTGATGCGCAACCTGATTAAAAGTATCGGTGCTTACGTATTGTAAGGTGCCATCGGGATTGCTTATATACGCACTATTATAAATACCCCAATCGCCATCGCCTGCAAAATGACAGCCTAATCTACCAATGCCATAGGCCAGCATTAAACCGGGAGCAGCAGCATCGCACAATTGGGCAAAATTAATTTGGTGCTTTTTCGCATAGCGATAAAGCGCAAGCGTAGCAATAATTAATCCGCCATAAAAGGTTAGTCCGCTCGAGGCTATTAATTGCTCAATTGGATTTTGAATAAATTGATCCCATGTCTCAAAGGCATTAAAAACTTTAGCGCCTACTATGCCACCAATAGCAGCTACCATTACGATGTCATTAATGCGTTGATGAGGATAGATTTTTATTTTTACTTGTATAGGTTTTTCTAATTGGTTCTTTTTTTCTTCAAAGTACTTCATGCCTAACGTAATTAAAGCCCCCAATATACCAATTCCAAAAGTGCCTTCTAATGAAAGGATGAAAGCTAATGGATTAAGGGCTACAACGCTCGTATTTTGAATAATGCCGCCAATTTTATAGGCCAATACAAATCCAATTAAAGCTTGTATAATATAATCTTGTGTAGTTGCTTTTTTGCCTTTCCAAATTATCTTTTCTGTATAAGTAAGTAAGCCTGCTTGTTCTTTTCTTTTCAATTCGCTTACTAAAGTATAAGCTGCCGCAATAAAGCTTAAGGCCACTAAGAAGCCAAATGTTTTAAAAAGACTTAACCATGCTGGCATATCGGTGCCCAATAAAGATTGAAAGAGATACTGAAAATCAGGATACATAAAAATGAATATTATAAATTAGCAATGATGGGTAAGCAAGTTGTAATCATATTTTCAACGGCTGCATTGCCATCAGTTGAAAAGCTTTGTTGAATTCTATTGGCTACAATTGCACTTATAGAAAGCGCTTGGTGGCCTAGTAAGTTAGCTAAGCCATAAATCGCAGACGTTTCCATTTCAAAGTTGCTGATAAAATGCTGCTCATGTTTAAAGGTGCTTAATTGATTAATCAATTGTGGTTGTGCTAGAGGTGCTCTTAAAACACGACCTTGTGGTCCGTAAAAACCTGGACAAGTAACGGTGATTCCATGGTGAAATCCGCTTGTAAATTGCTTGCTTAAAGAAGCAGCGCTCGAAGCTATATAGGGTTGAATTGCTTTGCCAACTAACTGTGTATGTTGATTAAATGCTTGAAGCAGCTGTTGTTCTTCTTCACTGTTTGATGTTTCATAGTAATGCATAAGATTGTCTAAGCCAATGGCAAAGGATGATACCACTAGGCTATCAACGGGAATGTTGGCTTGTAATGAGCCCGATGTGCCTAAGCGAATAATCTGTAGCGATTGTTTTGCTGATTTAATAGTTCTACTTTCAAAATCAATATTCACTAAAGCATCTAATTCATTTAATACAATGTCGATATTATCTGGACCAATGCCGGTAGCTACCACACTTATTCTTTTTTTACCAATATAGCCGGTATGCGTCACAAATTCTCTATGGTTGGCCGTACACTCAATAGAATCGAAGTGTTTTGATATTTCTTTTACTCTATTAGGATCTCCAACGGTAATAATAGTATTCGCAATTTCTTCCGGACGAAGATCTAGATGATACACACTTCCTTTCTCTGTTATTATTAACTCGGATGCTCCTATAGATTGATTCATAAAAATTTATCAAATTTTATAGTGTAAAGAAACGAAATTTTTATACATTTGCAGAACAAAAAAATGGTCGGGTGGCCGAGTGGCTAGGCAGAGCTCTGCAAAAGCTTCCACAGCGGTTCGAATCCGCTCTCGACCTCAAATCCAATGAAGCAATTCATTGGATTTTTTGTTTTAAATAATAAAGGCTCCCATCGGGAGCCTTTATTATTTTTCTTATTGCTTATTGTTGTTGCATCACGGTTTGGATGATCGGCAATTTTTGTAATTGCGTAAATTTATCATTGAGTGTTTTAGTGCCATTAGCATCTCCTGCTTGCTGTGCACTTTGCAATAACATATAGATACCTTGGAGATCTCTTCTTACATCGTTATAAAGAGATTCTTTAAAGTTTTCATTCAAATTGTTGATCCAAGCGATATCGTCATCTGCATTTTTTACTAGTTTTTTAGCTAGTGCATTTGCTTTGTCGAATGCGCCACAACGGTAATACGCCATAGCAACATATATAGCCGTGAAGTCGTAGTAGTAAGATTGTTCTGTAATATTCTCCATAACCTTATCTAATACAGCTACACCTTCTTTGCTTCTATTCATAGCCGCCAATGTTTCTGCTAAGCGCGCTGCACTTAAACGATAAGAAACAAACATGATTCTATTTTTCTCATCAAAATAAACATTCTTCTTATTGGCATTGCCCCAGATATACTTATTTAAGAATAGATTTTTTGTTTTTTCTACATCTACAAAACCTAAGTCTTGAGAAGGAGGGAACATGCCTGGTTTGTATTTGAATGGCACTAAACGGTAAACAGTACCTTCTAATTTTAAATAGTCATTTAAGCCTAAATAACTATCGCCCATGCCACTTCCAAAATAGATAGGACGTTTCCAACCCTCTGCAGCGATACCAGCAACAATATTCATTAAAGCTAAATCGTCTTTCATAAGATTATCCTTATTTATGGTAAATCTTACTTCATTGTCTATTTTATCTGTATCTGCAGCACTTATCATACCCATTTGCACCAATTTATCTTTGCTTAAACTTGTAATGCTAGCATTTTTTGTAGGTAAGCGATTTGCTTCACCGCCATTTTGCATTTGTAGTTTTGTAGCAGGATCTATTGCATATTTGCAAAGCTCTAATAGATTGATGTATTGACCTTCTGGGATTTTATCTTCTTTCATATATGCGGTATAGTTACCGGCATCACCCATATAGTCGCTACGTTTCCAAATCATAGGAAGCGCATCGTTTTTATTAATTTTGTAAGACAATTGATCTACATACCAATCAATACCCAATAAGCTCAAGTTTACAATGCGTACATCAGGGCGTATGCCTTCTACTTCTTGTAAATACCATAAAGGATAGGTGTCATTGTCGCCAAATGTAAATAAGATTGCACCTTCTTCGCAAGACATAAGAGTATTGTAAGCAGTAGCTCTTGCTAAGGTTTTTTGAGAACGGTCATGATCATTCCATTCTACTTTAGCCATTAGGGTAGGCACGGCCAATAAACAAAGTGCAATGCTTAAAATTGCAGCAACATTTCCTTTTATAAAACGTTGGAAAAATTGATTTACCATTAATACACCTAGTCCTATCCAAATTGCAAATGCATAAGTAGATCCAGCAAACGCATAGTCACGCTCCCTTGGTTGGTTGGGTGGCATATTAAGATAAATAGCAATAGCTATACCGGTAAAGAAGAATAATAAACCAACTATAAAGCCATCTTTTTTGTGCGCGTTAAATTGGAATACTATTCCCAAGATACCTAAGATAAGCGGAAGGAAATATAATTGATTACGTGCCGGATTGTTTTTGTAACCATCTTGCATTCTGTCGCTATCGCCAGCACCAGTAAAGAACTGATCTATAGGTTTTATACCCGATGACCAGTTGCCATTTTTAGCATCACCTTGGCCTTCAAAATCATTTTGACGACCAGCATAGTTCCACATTAAATATCTCCACCACATCCAGTTTAATTGATAGCCTAAGAAATATTTCATATTGTCGGCACCACTTGGCGCTTCACCATCTTCTAAATTGCAATAACTTTTATAAAAAGCAACATGCGATGGATCATTACCATCCCACATTCTTGGGAAAAGAGTTTTGTCTCCAAATACAGGCTCTTGTTTTTTGCCTATTACTTCGTAAGATTCTTTGCCGTCTTTTTTAACTAAGTCATAGATTTCGCCTGTGGTAGCATATTCGGTAACCGGACTAGCAAATGTTGGTCCATATAAAATTGGTTGAGAGCCAAATTGTTCCCTGTTTACATACGATAAGAATCTAAATGCATTATCAGGATTCGTCATGTCGATAGGCACATCTGCTCTAGAGCGAATAAGGGGTGCCAAATAACTTAAGAAACCAATGAATACAAATAAGAAACTCAAAATAGTAGTATGTGCTAAGTAGTTACCTTTTTTCTTAGCCCATAATAATCCGTAAATCAATACGCCAACAAATAATAAGATTAGGAATATAGCGCCTATATCATGCGGCAAACCAACGCTATTTACGAATAGTAATTCAAATTTAGAAGCTAATAAAGGGATACCTTGAATAATGCCAAATTGCACAAGACCTAAGAATACACAACCTATAATAAATGTCATGATGATACCTTTTCTATTTACATCATAGCGTTTGAAATAATAAACCATGGCTAATGCCGGAATGGTTAACAAGTTCAATAAGTGAATGCCTATTGATAAACCAATCATGTAAGCAATAAATACTAACCAACGATCTGCGTATTTTTGATCGGCAATGCCTTCCCATTTTAAAATAGCCCAAAATACTAAAGCCGTAAAAAAGGAAGAGGTTGCATATACCTCCGCTTCAACAGCAGAAAACCAGAACGTATCGGAAAAGGTATAAGCCAAAGCGCCAACAATACCACTGCCCATTATTAATAGGGTATTATTGCTAGAAGGTTGCTCTTCGTTTTTAGCTAATAATCGTTTTGCAAAATAGGTGATGGTCCAGAAGAGGAATAATATCGTCAATCCACTCATTATTGCAGAAAGTCCATTGATATAAAGTGCTACTTTATCGGGGGTAGGCGCCAACATGCCAAAGAATCTTCCGAGCATCATAAATAAGGGTGCTCCAGGAGAGTGACCTACTTCTAGTTTTTGTGCAGTTGCTAAAAACTCACCACAATCCCAAAAGCTTACAGTAGGCTCCATGGTAATGAGATATACAAAAGTGGCAATTGCGCCAATTATCCAACCCGTTAGGTTGTTGATTTTACGATAATTCATTGTTTATTTATTTTATTGAATTAGAACAAATATAAAAAAATAGCACAAAGTGTACTACTGTATTTGTGGTTTTAACAAATATTATATATTGAAGTCTAATGGCTTTATAATACAATATTGAGCTTATTCTTGAGTTTCTTTGGGTCTAAAACCTGAATAAATTGTATTTCGGGAATTTGCTTGATGATGGGTATGAGATAACTGGCTTCGTTATTGGCATCGCCACCACGCATGCCCCATAGGTAGTCTACATTTTTTATTTCGGGTAATAAAAAGTCTGTTTTTTCTTTCTGCTTATATAGTACATGTTCGGTACTTTTTAAGGGCGCTTGGTAGGTAAAAACGGGGAAATATTGTTGCTCGTCCTCACTTTTAGAAATAAATACGTCCATTTCTAATTGCCGATGGAAGCTTATGTTGAGGTATTTGTTGAGTAGCCAAACAAATTTTTCGGTATTAAAGGTGCAGGTGATGCCAATGAGCACAAAGTCTGCAAAAAAGTCTTCTTGTTGCTCTTCATAATCTAATAGATATATTTTATCACTCATGCTTTTGGCAAACTTTTGGGTATAAATATACTGTATTTTAAAAACAAAATGGAATGGAGATCAAAATTGGTTTTAGGGCCATATTTTTTTTCTATTTTTTTTATTTTATTGTTTGAGAAACCAATTTTGAAAGTAACTTTACAATTCAAATTATAAAAATGATAGACGTATTATTAGGATTGCAATGGGGTGATGAGGGAAAAGGTAAAATTGTAGATTACTTAGCTACTTCATACGATATTATAGCAAGATTTCAAGGCGGACCAAATGCAGGGCATACGCTTTATGTAAATGGTCAAAAAGTAGTATTGCATACTATTCCTTCTGGTGTTTTTCATGCACACTGTCTTAATCTTATTGGTAACGGAGTAGTTATAGATCCGGTTACCTTGAAAAAAGAAATTGATACCATATTGGCTTTGCAGCCGGATATGTTGAGTAGGTTGTTTATTTCTCAAAGAGCACACATCATTATTCCAACACATAGAGCCTTAGATGCGGCTTCGGAAGCCTCTAAAGGAAATGATAAAATTGGTTCTACGCTAAAAGGTATTGGTCCGGCTTATATGGACAAAACCGGTAGAAATGGTCTACGTATTGGCGATATTTTAGCCGATGATTTTGAAGCGCGCTACAATAGGTTAAAAGAAAAACATTTGCAATTGCTCAATCAATACGAACAAGTAGTAGATTGGCAAGCATGGGAAGAAGACTTTTTCAAAGCGGTACAGTATTTAAAACAACTGCAAATTATTAATGCGGAATATTGGTTGAATAATCAATTGAAACAAGGAAAGAAAGTACTTGCAGAAGGTGCACAAGGTAGCATGCTCGATATTGATTTCGGTACCTATCCTTTTGTTACCAGCTCCAATACCATTTCTGCAGGCGTTTGTAATGGCCTTGGCGTAGCCCCTACAAAAATTAAAGATATTTTTGGTATTACCAAAGCATATTGTACGCGTGTAGGTGGCGGGCCATTCCCCACAGAGTTAATGGATGAATTGGGAGAAGCAATAAGAAAAGAAGGTGGAGAGTTTGGTGCAACTACCGGTCGCCCTCGTCGTTGCGGATGGATCGATTTGGTTGCGCTTAAATATGCCGTGATGTTGAGTGGTGTCACTAAATTAATTGTCACTAAAGCCGATATTCTAGATGCCTTTAAGCCCGTTGAAGTTTGTGTGGCGTATGATGTAAATGGAACAGTTACGGAAGATTTTCCATATGATGTTTGCAATGCAACCATAAAACCGATATATAAACAATTTCCAGGTTGGGAAAATCCAACGTCAAAAAGTACATCTCAAGAAAACTTGGATCCGGCATTTATAAGTTATTGTAATTTTATTGAACAATTTATTGAAACTAAAATTGAATATATCTCTAATGGACCTGGTAGGGATCAATTAATTCATTTAAAATAATTAAAAAAAAGTTTTAAAAAAATTTGGCAATTTCAATAAAGATTTAAAATTTTACATCAACAAAGTTTTTGAAAACATGAAGACTACACCTAGTAAAAAAAGCACAACTAAAAAAGCAGCGGTAGTAAAAAAAGATACTCCCGTTAAAAAGGCGGCAAAGAAAAAATCGGTTGAGGATGAAGAGGAAGTGGAAGAAGAAGCTAAGTCTGCTAAAAAAACTGCCGTAAAAGCGACTAAAAAAACAACTAAGAAAATTGAAGAGGATGATGATATAGACGATGATGATTTTGATGAGGATATGGAAGATGATGACGATGATGATTTTGATGATGTAGACGATTATGATATGGATAAGGATTTTGAAGAATTTGAATTGCCAAAATCAAAATCTAAATCTGGTCCAAAAAAATCTTCAAAAGACGACGACGATGATGATTTCAAAGATCTAGGGTTTTTTAATGAAGGTGGTTTTGATGATGACGATGATGATTTTTAAATGCATATAGATAATAATAGCAATAAAAAAGTTTTTCCTTTTCAAGCAAATGAATTGGAAACAATGAAATTAAAAATGCTGAATTGGTTACAACCATTCAGCATTTTTTCTTATTTGTGCACAAATTCGAATTATACAACAAGTGGCTCATATGAATTATTAATTGGTGTTGCCGCAGAAGATGATCCGTGTTTTGGTATGGATACTATTAAGCTTTCCAATAATCAAGATTGGTATTTTGGACATATTGCTTATACCTACAAGTCCTACGTTGAAGAGCATTTAGTCAATACCTTGCCTGTTTTCAATGGTTTCCCCACTTCTCTTTTTTATAAGCCTGCTATTGTAATTTATATAGCACGCAACAGCTTAAATTTGGTAATAGAAGCAGACCAAGATCCTTTGCTTATTTACAATCAAATTATGTCTGCACCAAGTGTTGTAGCACCTATTCAAGAAGCACTCGTTTTTACTTCTTCTGAGTCGCAAACTGCATATGTAGATAAAATACATCGTATACAAGATCATATTAAAATGGGGGATTGTTATGAATTGAACTATTGTGTTGTTTCTAGTGCGAAAATGATGAATACGTCTCCATTACAAGTTTTTGCTTCTTTAATGAAACATTCGCCATCTCCATTTGCTGCCTATTATAAATATAAACATCAGCAAGTTTTATGTGCAAGTCCTGAAAGGTTCTTGGCTAAAAATGGCAACACCGTTTTATCCCAGCCAATAAAGGGTACTATCAAAAGAGGGCTTACTTTGGAGCAAGATGAATGTCAAAAAGAGATTTTGTTGAATTCATCTAAGGAATTAGCGGAACATATTATGATTGTTGATTTGGTAAGGAATGATTTGGCGCGTATTGCCGAGCTTGGAACTGTTGAAGTAGCTGAGCTTTTTAAAGTGTATACTTTTCCTCAAGTACATCATTTGATTTCGACTATTCAATGTCAATTAAAAGAGGGTGTTGAGTTTAAGGATATTGTTAAAGCCTTATTTCCTATGGGAAGCATGACGGGAGCTCCGAAGATTATGGTTATGCAATTGATAGAACAATTAGAACTATATCAAAGAGGCCTTTTTTCAGGCGCTATTGGATATGTTAGTCCAAACGGTGATTTTGATTTCAATGTAGTTATTCGTTCATTTTTTATAGATGAAAAAGCGCAATCTATTGCTATTGCAAGTGGTGGCGCCATCACTATTGATAGTGATCCAATGCAAGAATGGGAGGAGTTGAAATTAAAGGTGAAAGCCTTGGAATCCCTGTTTTATAAAGCTAAAGGCTGTTAATAAAATTGTTTTTATTTGCCCTATTTTTTGTGTTTCTTTGTAGGTAATGGATCGCCCATTTGCTATTCATTAGTTTAAGAATTTATGCAGTTTTCTCATTTACACAATCATACCCAATTTTCTTTATTAGACGGGGCCTCTAGCATTTCTCGCTTATACAATAAAGCGATGGAAGATAATATGCCTGCCATTGCCATTACCGATCATGGAAACATGTTTGGTGCATTTGAATTTGTAGCAGCAGCATGGAAAAATAAAAAAGTTGTGGGTAAAGATGAGTTAGGAAATGATATCTTAGAACCTGTGGTGAAACCAATTGTTGGTTGTGAATTTTATCTGGTAGAAAATAGGCATAAGAGAAGTTTTTCTAGAGAGGAAAAGGATAAACGTTATCACCAATTGTTTTTAGCCAAAAATGAAATTGGCTATAAGAATCTTGTAAAATTATGTTCGCTTGGTTTTATGGAAGGCCTTTATGGCAAATATCCTAGGATCGATAAAGAATTGGTATTGCAATATCACGAAGGGCTTATCGCTACCACTTGCTGTATAGGGGCTTCTGTTCCAAAAGCTATTTTAAATAAAGGAGAAGAAGAAGCAGAAAAAGAGTTTAAATGGTGGTTAGATTTATTTGGCGATGATTATTACGTAGAATTGCAAAGGCATGATATACCAGAGCAAATAAAAGTAAATGAAGTACTTTTAAAATGGGCTAAAAAATATCAAGTGCCTGTTATTGCTTCTAACGACTCGCACTATGTAGATCAGGCCGATTATAACGCTCATGATATTTTATTGTGCATCAATACAGGCGAAAAGAAATCTACGCCAAGCATGAAAGAGTTTGTTGATGATGATGCAGCGCAGAATAGAAATACTCGATTTGCTTTTTATAACGATCAATTTTATTTTAAGACTACTCAAGAAATGAGTACCTTATTTAATGATATTCCACAGGCAATTGAAAATACCCAGTTGATTGTAGATAAGGTAAAGCCTTTGAAATTGGAAAGGGAAATCTTATTGCCTTTCTTTAAAGTGCCAGAAAATTTTAATAATGATCAGGATGCCTACTTAGAGCATCTTACTTGGGAAGGTGCAAAACACCGTTACCAAGAGATTACAGCTGAAATAGAAGAGCGCATAAAGTTTGAATTGTTTACTGTTAAAACCATGGGTTTTGCCGGTTACTTTTTAATTGTAGCAGATTTTATTAAAGCGGGTAGAGACTTGGGGGTGTTTGTTGGTCCAGGTCGTGGATCGGCTGCGGGCTCAGCTGTTGCATATTGTATTGGTATTACCAATATCGATCCCATAAAATATAAATTACTTTTTGAGCGTTTCTTAAATCCAGATCGTAAATCCATGCCCGATATTGACACGGATTTCGATGATGCGGGCCGACAAAAAGTTATCGATTATGTAGTTGATAAATACGGAAAGAATCAAGTAGCGCACATTGTAACCTATGGTACAATGGCTGCCAAAATGAGTATTAAGGATGTAGCACGCGTTTTGGATCTTCCATTGATGGAAGCAAATGGATTGGCAAAATTAGTGCCCGACAAACCAGGGGTGTCTTTAAAAAGAGTTTTGACAGCGCCTATTGATGGAGATAAGGGCTTGAAGGAGAAAGAAGGATTGCAACAAGAAGATATTGATAATGTACTTAAGCTTAGAAAGTACTATCAAGAAGAATCATTGGCAGGAGATGTATTGCGACAAGCAGAAATATTAGAAGGTTCGGTTAGAGGAACGGGTATACATGCGGCAGGTATCATTATTGCGCCTAAAGATTTGAGTGAGTTATTGCCAGTTGCCACCAGTAAAGAAGTTGATCTACTGATAACTCAATATGAAGGTAAAATAATTGAGAATGCTGGGGTAATTAAAATGGACTTTTTAGGTTTGAAAACCTTATCTATTTTAAAAGATGCACTAGAGTTAATCAAATTAAATCATGGAATCGAAATTGATTTAGATACTATACCCTTAGAAGACGAAAAAACATTTGAGCTGTATAAAAGTGGCGCTACCAATGCTACCTTTCAGTTTGAAAGTGTTGGAATGCAAAAGCACTTACGAGATTTAAAACCCGATAAGTTTGATGATTTAATTGCGATGAATGCCTTGTATAGGCCAGGTCCAATACAATATATTCCTAATTTTATTAAGCGTAAACACGGACTAGAATCTATTGTGTATGATCTTCCTGAAATGGAAGAATATTTGGCAGATACCTATGGCATTACCGTTTATCAAGAACAGGTGATGTTGCTGTCGCAAAAGTTGGCCAATTTCACCAAAGGGCAAGCCGATGTATTGCGTAAAGCAATGGGTAAAAAAGATCGCTATACGCTCGATAAAATGAAAGGCGATTTCATGAAGGGCGCAACAGCGTTGCAGCATCCAGAAGATAAATTAAATAAAATCTGGACCGACTGGGAAGCTTTTGCACAATATGCCTTTAATAAATCGCATTCTACTTGTTATGCATTTGTTGCTTATCAAACAGCTTATTTAAAAGCGCATTACCCGGCAGAGTACATGGCGGCTGTTTTAAATAATAATCAAAATAATATAGATAAGATTACCTTCTTCATGGAGGAATGTAGACGTATGAATTTGCCTGTTTTAGGTCCGGATGTAAATGAAAGTAGAAAAGGTTTTTCTGTAAATAAATCAGGTGTTGTACGTTTTGGTTTAAATGCTATTAAAGGAGTGGGAGAGTCGGCTGTAGAGGATTTAATATTAGAAAGAGAAACGAATGGTAATTATGCTAGTATATATGATTTTGTTTCTCGTATCAATCAACGCACCGTTAATAAACGATCCTTGGAAAGCCTTGTATTAGCAGGTGCTTTTGATAGTTTTACAGATTTGCATAGAGCACAATATTTTTATGCTACGCCTTCAGACAATGTAAGTGGTATAGAACGATTAATACGTTTTGGTAATCAAGTGCAAGCAAGTAAAAGCGCAACTACTAATAGCTTGTTTGGTGCTATGGCAATGCCCGATATTAAGCCCCCTGAAATGCCTGCCTGCGACACTTGGTCATTGCCAGAATTATTGCAGAAAGAAAAAGAAGTAGTGGGTATTTATCTGAGTGCTCATCCGCTTGATGGGTTTAAATTTGAAATGAAAAATTTCAATTTTAATACGGTAGATCAAATAGAAAATAGTGTAGATAAAGTGCTTAAGATTGCTGGTTTTGTTACCGATGCTGCAGATTTAACTACTAAAACTGGGGTTAAATATTGTCGCTTCAATTTGAATGATTATAGCGGTAGTTATACCTTCACACTTTGGAAAGAGCAGTATGTAAAGTATTCCAATTACATTAAAGACGGACAATCCTTAATCATTACAGGCTCGTATCAACAACATCGATTTAGAGAAAACTATTTTGAGTTTTCTATTCAAAATATGATGTTGTTAGAGCAAGCCCGTAAAGTGTGGTGTAAATATTTGAATATTAAATTGCCCTTACATAAAGTGTCGCCCGAATTTATACAAACTATGCGGAAAATGATCATAGAGCATCCAGGGAAATGCGATGTGTTGTTTTGGGTTTCTGATGAAACTACTCAAGAGATCACCAAATTAAAATTAGGTACTCAAAAAATGGATATTACCGATGAATTATTACAGTATATGGATGCACAATCTCATATTGAATATAAATTGGAATTAAGCAGCTAAATTTTCCACATAATGTATATAAAGGTATTGATGTAATTTATAATTAGTTTCATAAAACCTTAGTACCTTTGCAATCTAAAATAAACATTCTAAAACATAAACAATGGCAGCAGTATTTAATGATGCAAATTTTGAAGCAGAAGTTCTTCAATCCGACAAATTAAGCGTAGTAGATTTTTGGGCACCATGGTGCGGTCCATGCTTAGCATTAGGTCCAACCATCGATGCTTTATCTACCGAATATGCAGGGAAAGTGAATGTAGGTAAAGTAAATGTAGACGAAAACCCAAATTTGTCTGTAAATTATGGCATCACGAGTATTCCATGTGTATTATTTATTAAAGGCGGACAAGTGGTTGATAAACAAATAGGTGCAGCGCCTAAACCCGCATTCGATAAAAAGATTCAACAACACCTATAAGTTGTTTAAACGGCTTTAAATGAATCATTTAAAGCCGTTTTTTTATTCTTTAGAAAAAAAATTACAAAATTTATATAAAAGTGTTGTTTTTTGGTAAAAGTAAATTACCTTTGCAATCCATTTGAAATTTATATCAAGTACAAGAAATGCCTACAATACAACAATTAGTTCGTAAAGGACGCCAACAAATTCGAGTTAAATCTAAGTCAAGAGCCTTAGATGCTTGTCCACAACGTCGTGGTGTTTGTACCCGTGTGTACACTACTACGCCTAAGAAACCAAACTCTGCGTTACGTAAAGTAGCTAAAGTTCGTTTAACGAATAAAGTAGAGATCATTGCGTATATCCCAGGTGAAGGTCACAACTTACAAGAGCACTCCATCGTTTTGATTCGTGGTGGTCGTGTAAAAGACTTACCAGGTGTTCGTTATCATATCGTTCGTGGTGCATTAGACACTGCAGGTGTGAAAGATCGTAAGCAAAGTCGTTCTAAATACGGAACTAAGAAAGAAAAAGCGAAGAAATAATCTATTTTTAATAACACAAAACTAAAAGTCATTCTTACTCATGAGGAAGGCACAAGCTAAAAAATTACCATTAGCACCAGATCCAAAATTCAACGATAAAAACGTAACTCGTTTTGTAAACTGTTTGATGTGGGGTGGTAACAAAACTATCGTATTAAGCATTTTTTATGATGCATTAGATAAAGTTGCAAAAGCAACAAGTGAAGATGGATATGAAGTGTGGAAACGCGCTTTACAAAATGTAACTCCTGCAGTTGAAGTTCGTAGCCGTCGTATTGGTGGTGCTACTTTCCAAATCCCTACAGAAGTTCGTCCTGATCGTAAAATTTCATTAAGCATGAAATGGTTGATTCGTTTTGCTCGTGAGCGTAACGGTCGTACTATGGCTGACAAATTATCAAATGAGATAATTGCAGCAGCTAAAAATGAAGGTGGTGCTTTCAAAAAGAAAGAAGATACACACCGTATGGCTGATGCTAATAAAGCATTCGCTCACTTCAAAGTTTAATAAAGCTAATTTATATAAGGAAAGTCGCTCTAGTAGCGACTTTTTTTATTTTGTGGATAAATGGCATTGTGTAGTTTAAACCATTTTCTATAAATTTGATTTTAATAGTATTCTAAATTATAAAACGATAAAAAAATAAATCATGGCTGCAGCAGATGACAAATTAAAAGTGCTCAAGTTGGCACTCGACAAAATTGAAAAAGATTACGGGAAAGGTTCGGTAATGGTGCTTGGAGATAAGCATCAAGAACAAATTGAGGTAATAAGCACCGGATCATTAGGATTGGATGTAGCGCTTGGCGTAGGTGGTTTTCCCAAAGGTAGAGTAGTAGAAATTTATGGTCCAGAATCATCTGGTAAAACAACCGTTGCTATTCATACGATTGCAGAAGCTCAAAAAGCGGGTGGTATTTGTGCTATTATTGATGCGGAGCATGCTTTTGATGCTAATTATGCAAGAAAATTAGGTGTGGATGTTGATGCTTTAATTATTTCACAACCCGATTATGGGGAGCAAGCATTAGAAATTGCAGATCGATTAATTTCTTCTGGTGCAGTAGATCTAGTAGTTATTGACTCCGTTGCTGCGTTAGTTCCTAAATCGGAATTGGAAGGTGAAATGGGCGATAGCAAAATGGGTTTGCATGCGCGTTTGATGAGTCAAGCATTGAGAAAATTAACGGCTACTATTTCTAGAACGGGATGTTGCTGCATTTTCATCAATCAATTACGTGAAAAAATTGGTGTTATGTTTGGTAATCCAGAAACAACAACCGGTGGTAATGCACTTAAGTTTTATGCTTCTGTTCGTTTAGATATTAGAAGAATAAGCCAAATTAAAGATGGCGATGTAGCTAGTGGTAATAGAACCCGCGTAAAAGTGGTGAAAAATAAAGTGGCTCCTCCATTCCGTCAAGTAGAATTTGATATTATCTTCGGAGAAGGGATTAGTAAAATTGGAGAGATTATAGATATGGGTGTAGAATTGAACGTGCTTCAAAAAAGTGGTTCATGGTTTAGCTATGGAGATAGCAAAATTGGTCAGGGTAGAGAAGCGGTAAAACAATTCTTGCACGACAACCCAGAAGCTGCTGCAGAAATGGAAGCAAAAATTAGATCCTTATTGAAACAAGCTTAACACAATAAAAAATCCCAAATCAATGATTTGGGATTTTTTATTTACATAATATCTCTAATGTCTTGCATGATACGTTTTGCAATATTATCAGCCATTGTTTCAGAGCTGCTTTCGGCATATATACGAATTATAGGTTCGGTATTAGAGCCTCTTAGATGAACCCAATCCTTGTCAAATTCTATCTTTACACCATCTTCCGTATTTACTGGTTGGTTTTTATATTTATCTTTTATCTTTTCTAAAACATCTTTTAAATTAACTTCTGCACTTAATTCAATTTTATTTTTTGAAATGATATAATTTGGATAGGTGTTTCGGAGTTCTTTAATGGATTTACCAAATTTAGCTAAGTGACTTAAAAACAAAGCGATTCCAATTAAAGCATCTCTACCATAGTGCAATTCCGGAACGATAATGCCACCATTGCCTTCGCCACCAATTACCGCATCTACGGCTTTCATTTTATTAACTACGTTTACTTCTCCTACAGCGCTAGCAAAGTATGTGCCACCATGCTTTTCGGTAATGTCTCGTAAGGCTCTTGTAGAAGATAAATTAGATACTGTATTTCCTTTTTTGTGGCTTAAGATATAATCTGCTACAGCAACTAACGTATACTCTTCGCCAAACAAACTACCATCGTTGTTCACAAAACACAATCTATCTACATCTGGATCTACAGCAATGCCTAAATCAGCTTTGTGTTTTTCTACTGTGCTACATAATTCAAACAAATGTTCTGGTAAAGGCTCTGGATTATGAGCAAATTCGCCATTCACCGTTTCGTTTATTAATTCAATTTGCGAAATGCCTAAGGCTTGCAATAAGGCGGGCACAAAGGTTGCTCCAGTAGAATTGATAGGGTCTATTACGATTTTGAAATTCCGTTTTTCAATAGCAGCTTTATCTACCAAAGGGTGATTTACTATGGCATCTATATGCTCTTGCATAAAACTACTTTCATTATTTATAGCACCAATATGATCTATGCTCGAGAAATCAACGTGTTCGTTTTCGGCATGGTTTAATATCCATTGCCCATCTTCAGCACTAATAAATTCTCCTTTATGATTTAATAATTTTAAAGCATTCCATTCTCTCGGATTATGGCTTGCAGTAAGGATAATGCCGCCATCTGCTTGTGCAAATTGCACCGCCATTTCTACAGTAGGTGTAGTGCTTAAGCCTAAATCTATAACATCTAATCCCAAACTTTGAATGGTAGATACTACAATGTTTCTAAGCATTTCACCAGAGATTCTTCCGTCTCTTCCTACAACTATTTTTTTCGCTTGTGGTTGATTTGCTTTTACCCATGCGATATAAGAACTTGTAAATTTTACGATGTCTATTGGTGTAAGACTTTGTCCTGCTTTTCCGCCAATGGTTCCTCTAATGCCTGAAATTGATTTTATAAGTGTCATAGTTGTGTGTAAGTATGGTCAAAATTAATAGTTTATTCTTAAACATTATAGATAGCTTTAATTTATTTGCCACCTAATGCTTTAATGCCCATGCAGGCTTTGTTTTGAAAGTCGAATAGGCATAAATTCTCCCAAGGACTAGCACTGGTGTCTTGAGCGCCTTTATAGGCAACATATTCTGGAGCCCAATAACATATTCCATATGCTTGGCTGGGATTAGAAGGGGTAATGATTTTCCAAAGGCTATCAATAAAATTGCTTTGTCCTAAAGGCGATGCCGGAAATGCTGGAAGTAATTGGTTGCTTGTTCCAACTATATTATTGGTCCAGTCGTTCCAATTCAACGTAAACGGGTAAGCGGTTTCAGCAATAATAATAGGTTTTGAAAACTGATTCAGTTGCGTAATAGTACTTTTTAAGGAAGTCAAATTTCCATGCCACCAAGGGTAATAAGATATACCCACAAGGTCAAATGGTATTTGCATTTGCTGCGCCTTACTGAAAAAATCATAAGCACCCTGCAGTCCTGCATAGTGTAAAATTATTTGAGCAGAAGGGATTATTGTTTTTATTTTATTAATAGCCGCTAATTGTAGCGCTTTAAAATAATTCCAGTTGGTATCATTAAAGTTCTGTAGTCTGCCAAAGTCCCATAGCATGCCTTGGTTTACCTCATTGCCTATTTGAATATAATCGGGCAGGCAATTTTGACTTTTAAATTGGAGCAAGACATTTTCTGTATACTGGCTAACACTATCCAATAAGCTTAATCGTGTACATGCTTTCCAAGCGATGGGTAATGATTGTTTCCCGGGATCAGCCCAAGTGTCGCTATAATGTAGATCTAAATAGAATTTAAAACCAGCAGATTTGCATTGCTTTGCGAAATATAGTACTTCAGTTAGGCTACTACTATTATTAATGGGTGTATGCCACAAGCGAATTCGAACGGTATTAATACCATGGTTTTTGCAGATTTGAAGCAATGGCATGGTTTTGTTATTATCCGAAAACGCAACAGCATAAGATTCCATTAATGGAGTAAAAGACAAGTCCATTGCCCTTATCGGTTCATTTATGATAGATGTATCATTGGTCGCTGTTTTTTTACAAGCACCTATAATAAAGCTACCTATTCCAATAATAAATAGGAAACTTAAAGTATATCTAAATGAGCGATTTTTCATTATCGTGTTTGCTTGTTTTCAATTTTAAATACCATCATTATTTTGTAACTTTGTACACTTAATTCCTAGAGTAAAAGCTATGTCACAAAAGTACACAGAATACGAACAATTACAAATACCTGCTATAGAGCAGGAATTTTTAGCATATTGGAAATCCTCAGACACGTTTAAAAAAAGTATAAAGCAAAGAAGTGGCTCTGTACCTTTTGTGTTTTTTGAAGGCCCACCAAGTGCTAATGGTTTGCCCGGTATACATCACGTTATTTCTAGAACACTAAAAGATTTAATTTGTAGATATAAAACCATGCAAGGTTTTGAGGTGAATCGTAAAGCTGGCTGGGATACACATGGCTTACCGGTGGAGTTGGGCGTAGAAAAGGAATTAGGCATTACGAAAGAGGATATTGGTAAAACAATCAGTGTGGCAGATTATAATAAAAAATGCCGCGAAGTGGTGATGCGCTACAAAGACAAGTGGGATGGCATTACCGAGCAGATGGGCTATTGGGTGGATTTATCAGATCCTTATATCACATTCGACAATAATTATATTGAAACAATTTGGTGGGCACTTAAAGAGCTTTATAAAAAAGATTATTTATACAAAAGTGTAAGCATTCAGCCTTATTCGCCTGCTGCTGGCACCGGTTTAAGTTCACATGAACTAAACCAACCAGGCACCTATAAAGATGTAAAAGATACTACGGTGGTGGCTATGTTTGAGGCGGTTCAAAACGAAGCATCTGCAAGTTTATTTGCTAAAAGCAATCAAGATAAGATTCATTTCTTAGCTTGGACTACAACGCCGTGGACACTGCCTTCTAATTGTGGATTGACAGTGGGCGGTGCTATTGAATATAGTTTGGTTAAAACTATAAATACCTATACCAAAGCTCCAATTCATGTAGTGTTGGCAACTGCTTTACTCAGCAAATTCTTTAAAGAAGAATTTAAAGGAGTAGATTTTGCTGTTGTAAACGAGAATGAAAAAGCACAGCCATGGGAAATAGTTGCAAGCTATAAAGGAAAAGAATTGGAAGGTATTCGTTATCATCAATTAATGCCTTTTGAAGCCAATGCAAAAGAAGTAGCTGGTGGCGATCCCTTCAGAGTTATAGTTGGCGATTTTGTTACTACAGAAGATGGAACGGGAATTGTACATACTGCACCAGCTTTTGGAGCCGATGACTATAAAGTGGGCGCCAAAAACAATATCGGAATATTAGTGATGGTAGACAGAGCGGGTAAATTCATTGATGACCTTGGCCCATGGAGTGCTCGATTTGTGAAAAACTATAAAGATGATGAGGACTACAAGGATATTGATGTAGATATTGCTGTGCAATTAAAACTAGATGGTAAAGCGTTTAAAGTTGAAAAGTATGAGCATACCTATCCGCATTGTTGGCGAACGGATAAGCCTATCATCTATTATCCATTAGATGCTTGGTTTATAAGAACGACCGCGGTTAAAGACCGTATGATCGAATTAAATAAAGCCATCAATTGGAAACCTAAGGCTACGGGTGAAGGAAGATTTGGTAATTGGTTAGAGAATATGGTGGATTGGAATTTGTCGCGCAGTAGATATTGGGGTACTCCATTACCTATATGGGCAACAGAAGAGGGCAATGAGCGTATTTGCATTGGAAGTATAGAAGAATTGAAATTGGAAATAGAAAAGGCAAATGCTCAATTAGGTTTACAGCAAGTCGTTACTCAAGAAGCTATTGATTTACATAAGCCTTTTGTGGATGAATGGGTCTTAGTTTCGCCTAGTGGAAAAACTATGCGAAGAGAGCCCGATTTAATTGACGTTTGGTTTGATTCGGGTGCTATGCCTTATGCACAATGGCACTATCCTTTTGAAAATAAAGATAAAATAGAACAACACAGTGCCTTCCCGGCAGATTTTATTGCCGAAGGGGTAGATCAAACACGTGGTTGGTTTTATACCCTCCATGCGCTTTCTGTGATGCTGTTTGATTCTGTTGCCTATAAAACAGTTGTTTCTAATGGTTTGGTGCTCGATAAGTCGGGCAATAAAATGAGTAAACGCTTAGGCAATGTAGTAGATCCATTTAAAACTATAGAAAAATACAGTGCCGATGCCACACGTTGGTATTTAATTACCAATGCCGCACCTTGGGATAGTTTAAAATTTGATGAAGAAGGCATTCAAGAAGTGCAACGTAAGTTCTTTGGAACCTTATATAATACCTACCAATTCTTTGCTTTATATGCCAATGTAGACGGGTTTAGCTTCCAAGAAGCTTATATTCCTGTTGCTGAGCGACCAGAATTGGATAGATGGATTCTTTCTGCTTTGCAATCGCTCATTAAACAAGTAACGGAAAGTTTAGATAATTATGAGCCTACACAAGCGGGCAGAGCTATTGAAACCTTCTTAGATGAGCAATTGAGTAACTGGTATGTACGTTTGTGTAGAAGGCGCTTTTGGAAAGGAGAATATGAGCAAGATAAGATAGCGGCATACCAAACTTTATACGAATGTTTGGAGACCTTGAGTTTGCTTATTGCTCCGATTTCGCCATTTTTTGCAGATTGGATGTATCATAATTTAAATAATGTGACCAATAAATTGGGGCATACTTCGGTTCATTTAGCCAACTATCCTGCCGCTAAAGTTCAAATTATTGATACCGCTTTAGAAGAGCGCATGCTAATGGCGCAAGAAATTTCTTCTCTAGTTTTATCTATAAGAAAGAAGATTGCTATAAAAGTTCGACAACCCTTGCAGAAAATTTTGATACCCATTCTAAATGCATCTATGCAACAACAATTAGAGTTGGTGGCTCCTATTATTATCAATGAGGTGAATATTAAAGAAATTGAATATTTAGTTGATAATGAAGGTTTTATTAAAAAGAAATTAAAGCCAAACTTCAAGTCTTTGGGTGCTAAATTAGGCTCACAAATGAAAGCAGTTGCGGCATTAATAACTTCATTCAGTCAAGAGCAAATATTGGAGTTAGAACGTAATGCATCAATTCAAATAACATTAGATAATCAATTGATTGATATATCTTTAAATGATGTAGAATTGATTATAGATGACATTCCTGGCTGGTCTGTGGCTAGCAAGGGTACTTTAACTGCTGCTTTAGATCTTACCCTTACTCCAGATTTAGAACGAGAGGGAATTGCACGCGAATTAGTGAATCGAATTCAGAAAATTAGGAAGGATAGTAACTTTGAATTAACGGATCGAATTAACGTTAAGATAAAGACGGATGAAAAAATAAATGCTGCAATAAACCAATTTAATGATTATATTTGCGCCGAAATTCTATCTGATGATATTGAGACTGTAACTGACTTACAAGAAGGAATTGCTATAGAGGTGAATGAAATTACGTACCATGTTTTAATTTCTAAAAACTAACTAATCAATGGCTAAACAAATTAAAAAGGCTGCTAAAAAAGTTGCAGTTAAAAAGAAATCTGTAAATGCTAAGGCAAGTAAATCTCCTGTGAAAAAAGTAGTGGCTAAAAAAACTGTTAAAAAGACAGTGGTTAGCAAATCTTCAAAATCATCAGTTAAAGCTAATGTAAAGAAAGCAAATCCATCTAAAAAGGTGGACGTTAAAAAAAATAACAAAACCGTGAGTAAAAAAACGAATGCTAAAGTTGCTCCAAAAGCAACAAAAAAAGCACCTGCAAAAATAGTAAAGAAGGCTGCTCCAAAGAAAGTAGTTAAAGCACCTGTAAAGGCAGCAAAAAAAGCAGCACCTAAAAAGGTAGTTAAAGCACCAGTTAAAAAGGTGGTAAAGAAAGTAGCTCCTAAAAAAGTGGTAAAAGCTCCTGTTAAAAAAGTAGCTCCTAAAAAGGTAGTTAAAGCACCAGTTAAAAAGGTGGTAAAGAAAGTAGCTCCTAAAAAAGTGGTAAAAGCTCCTGTTAAAAAAGTAGCTCCTAAAAAAGTTGCACCTAAAAAGGTAGCAAAAGCACCCGTGAAGGTGGCTAAAAAAGTAGCGCCTAAGAAAGTGGTAAAAGCTCCTGTTAAAAAAGTTGCTCCTAAAAAGGTAGCAAAAGCACCTGTTAAGGTGGCTAAAAAAGTAGCGCCTAAAAAAGTGGTAAAAGCTCCGGCAAAGGTAGCGCCTAAAGTAGCAAAACCAGCAGTAAAACCTGTAGTAAAAGTAAAAGAAACTGCAAAAGTAAAGGGGTCTAAAAAACCATTAAAACCTACAGCACCTCCAGCGAAAATATTAACAGCAGCTGAAAAAGCTAAATTGCCTATAAAAAAAGCATCTGCGGCTCCATTACCTAAGCCAGCGCCAACTCCAACGGTTCGTTTAAAGATGGAAGACAAGCCAAGTGTAATTGTAGCTTATAGAAAACAAAAAGAAACAAAAGCGGAAGTAGAAAAAGTATCTAAAACAATAAAAGAAGAATTCACAAGATCTATTTTAGATATGCCAGCAGAAGAGCCAAAGCAAACCTTTAAATATAGCGATGAAGAATTAGCTGAGTTTAAAGAGTTGATTTTGAATCGTCTTGAATTATCTAGAAAAGAATTGACTTTTCTAAATGGTTTAATTACGCGCAAAGATGAAAGTGGTACTGAAGATACAGAGAATAGAATGTCGGTAGATGATGGAAGTAATGCAATGGAGCGTGAAAATTTATCACAGATGGCTAGCCGTCAAATACAATTTATTTCCAATCTAGAAAAAGCACTTATTCGCATAGAAAATAAAACTTATGGAATTTGCCGTGTTACGGGTCTATTAATCGATAAAGCAAGATTAAGAGCTGTGCCACATGCAACCTTAAGCATTGAAGCTAAAAATAGCATGAAGAAATAAACATACAATACAAAACACAATTTGTTTTATGATCCCGACTTTTCAGTCGGGATTTTTTTTTAGAATTGTAGATAGATTAAGGCAATTGCTGCTAGCGACATAATAATAAACGCAAGGATTCCTAGAATATTTAATTTTAGAGAATTGACATACTTGCCCATAATTCTTTTGTTATTTGAAATATGTAATATGATAGCTATTAAAACAGGTGCTGTTAAGCCATAAAGTATAGCCGTATAAAGCAGTGCTTTAATTGGCGATAAGCCTATGTAATTCATAGATAAACCCAATAATAAAGAAATGGCAATGATAATGTAGAAAGCCTTTGCTTCATGAAATTTTTTATCTAGTCCTTGGTTCCAACCAAAAGTTTCGGTGAATATATAAGAAAGAGAACCGCACAATACCGGTATGGCTATTAAACCGGTGCCAATAACGCCAATAGAAAAAAGGAGATAGGCCAGATTGCCGGCAAGTGGTTTTAAAGCGTTTGCGGCATCTTGCACAGTATTAATTTCATGTATACCGTTATTATACAAAACAGTGCCGGTAGTAAGTATGATAAAATACATGACTAGGCCAGAAAAACCCATGCCAAAATCTACATCTTTCTCCATAGCTTGTACAATCTTTTTATTGACTACTAGCTTCAAATTATTTTTTCGTTCTTCCACTTCTACAGAGGCTTGCCAAAAAAACAAGTAAGGTGAGATAGTCGTGCCTAGAATGCCCACTAAGATGCCTATGAAATCTTTATTAAATTCAATTTTGGGTATGAAGGTTGCTTTGAAAATAGCCCTAAAATCTTGATGATATAGAAAAGGGACAATAAAATATACGAGCATTACAATGCATAAATATTTTAATATCGATGCCATTTTTTGATAGGGCAAATAAATAATTAACCCCATCATTAAGAGCGTAAAAAAGACACTAAAATAATTGGCGTCTATAGCAGGGAAAAGCAAATTGCCTACCGCTCCCATGCCAGCTATATCAGCTCCAATATTCATGATAATAGCTGGAAAGCTAAATAAAAGCATGATATAGAGAATATACTTTGGATAGTATTTTTTTAAAGTGCCCGTTAAGCCATTATTAGTTACGATACCAATTTTAGCACACATTTGCTGAATGCCAGCCATTAAAGGAAATGCTACTATAGATGTCCATAAGGTAGAAAGGCCGTAGGCAGCTCCTGCTTGCGAATAGGTAGCAATACCAGACGGGTCATCGTCGCTGGCTCCGGTAACTAACCCGGGACCTATAAACTGTAAGAGTTTTTTAGTTTTACTTATTGGTTTCTTTTTCATGTCCATAACTTTACATTATCAAATGTAGTTTATTCTTTTATGAATTGATTATTAACAAAGTTAATTTCTATCATTTTATAATAAAAAACCCACCTACAGGGTGGGTTTTAAAATAGTTGAATACAGGTATACTTACATAAGAATGCCGGCAATAGTTGCAGAAAGATAAGAAGCTAAGGTGCCACAAAACAAAGCTTTTAAGCCTAGTTTTGCTAGGTCGGCTCTTCGCTCAGGCGCTAAAGCGCTAATGCCTCCAATTTGCATGCCTACACTACTAAAATTGGCAAAGCCACAAATAGCAATGCTCACAATTAAAAGTCCTTTTTCGGTTACGATTGGAATTTGATGACTTGTCAATTTGCTAAAAGCTACAAACTCATTAATCGTTAGTTTTTGTCCGAGTAGCGTAGCCACACTATTTACATCAACAGATGGAACACCCATAGCCCAAGCAAAAGGATAAAAGAGTTTACCAAAAATCCAGTTTAACGAAAGATCAAAATTAGGATTGAAAAGGTGTACGATATGTAATAAGCTCCAATCGATAAAAGCAATCAAGGCAATAAATCCAATAAGCATTGCTATTACATTCATAGATATTTTAAAACCATCAGATGCGCCATGTGAAATAGCATCTATAAGATTGGTATACGGACTTTTAACTTCCAATTTCACCTCTCCCATTGTTTGTGATTGTTCGGTTTCTGGAAATACAATTTTAGAAATAACTAAGGCGCCAGGAGCTGCCATCAAGCTTGCCATAATTAACTTAGGGGCTAAATCCATACCTGCTTGTGCACCCATATTGGCATAAACAATTAATATCCCCCCAGCTATACAAGCCAAGCTGCCACTCATAGAAGCCAGCAATTCACTTTTAGTCATGGTTGGTATATAGGGTCTAATCATTACTTGTGCCTCTACTTGCCCAACGAATGCACTGGCTACATTACTCAATGCTTCAGCGCCACTTACGCGCATAATAAAATTCATGGCTTTAGCAATTATAGAAACGATTCGTTGCATAATGCCTAAATGATAAAATATCGCTACAATAACACAAACTAATATAATGGTAGCGGTAACATTAAATGCAAAAACAAAGGTGTTGGGCGTATTGTAATTGCCAACCGTGCCATCGAATTTAGTGCTTGCAATACCGCCATATACAAAATTGGCACCTTCTTTGGCAAAGCCTTCAATTTTCTGCATGCCTTTTCCAAGTTTTTCAAAAAAGCTTTGCACAGTAGGTACTTTCAAAATTAATAGGGCAATGAGCATTTGTAGTCCTAAGCCACTAAATACCAATCGAAGATTGATTTTCTTTCTATTGTTGGATGCAAGAAAAGCTAATGATAATATTAGTAGGATACCTATTATTCCTGTAAATCTTTCCATGGCAATTGTTTTAATTTCAAATTGGTTACCAACAAATATACTTGTATGTTTCAATTTTAGGTAATTATTTAGAATGATTTTAAAAATAAAAAGAAATTGAATTTGTGTACCTTTACCTCTATGTTACGAGTTGGAAAATTAGTTGCCACAAACGGATTGCAGGGTAAAATTATTTTTGAACATACCGTTGCTCAAGCAGATTGGCTTCAAAAAAATATGCCTATTATGGTAGAGTTAATAAAGGGTAGTTTGGTGCCCTTTTTTGTGCATCAAGTACAGCGAATAAGCGCTACGACTTACCATATTCAAATAGAAGATATAAACGCATTAGAAGACGCTAAGAAAATGGTGGGCAAAGCGGTTTATGTTGAAGATAATATTATTCAAAAAGAGGCATCAGATTCACCCTTGGCATGGATTGGTTTTTCTATTGTAGATACCAAAAAAGGCGGAATTGGCGCTATTGAAGATGTTATAAAAATGGGTCCACAATGGTTGGCTAAATTAACTATTAATGAACAGGAAGTATTGATACCCTTGGTAGAGGATTGGATTAAAGACTTAAACATAAAAAACAAATTTATTCGTATGGCATTGCCAGACGGACTTATTGAAATTTATACTCAAAATTAAATACCGTGCATATAGATATTATTTCCGTTGTACCTGAATTAATGCAAAGTGCCTTTGCGCATTCTATCATGAAACGAGCTCAAGAAAAGGGTTTGCTTACGGTTGCTTGCCATAATTTAAGAGATTATACCACCTATCGCCATGCACAAGTTGATGATTATCAATTTGGAGGTGGTGCTGGAATGGTATTGATGCCGGAGCCTTTAGCTAATGCTATTGAGCACTTAAAAGAGCAAAAAACTTTTGATGCCATTATTTACATGACACCAGATGGGCCAACCTTTAATCAGAAAATGGCCAATGCCTTGTCTTTAAAGAAGAATTTATTAATAATTTGCGGTCATTATAAAGGAATCGATGAGCGTATTCGGAGTTTATATATTACCCATGAAATTTCTATTGGAGATTATGTGTTGAGTGGGGGAGAATTGGCAGCTACAGTAGTTGTAGATGCTATTGGTAGATTGATTCCTGGTGTGTTAAATGATGAAACTTCAGCTTTGACAGATTCTTTTCAAGATAATTTGTTAGCACCAGCCGTTTATACCCGTCCAAAAGTGTTTCAAGGCTTAGAAGTGCCAGAAGTATTATTGAATGGAGATCATAAGAAAATTGAACAATGGCGGTCGCAAAATGCGCTGGAGCGCACTCAAGAACGCCGTCCAGACTTGCTAAATGAATAAATTCAATAAAAAACTAGTATTTTTTTGTATTTTTTAAAATAAATGATACCTTTGCAGTCCGAAAATTAACTATACAAATGGAAGCAGTAAAATATATCCACGAGCAATTAACAGTAAATAAAGAAATCCCTACTTTCAAAGCAGGTGATAACGTAACTGTAAACTATAAAATTATTGAAGGAGCGAAAGAGCGTATCCAATCTTTTAAAGGAGATGTTTTAAAACGTCAAGGTACTGGTTTTACAGCTACTTTTACCGTTAGAAAAATTTCTGATGGTATTGGTGTTGAGCGTGTGTTCCCTTTGTTTTCACCAAACATTGACTCTATTATTTTAAACAAAACGGGTCGTGTTCGTCGTGCTAAATTATTCTATTTACGTGAGCGTTTTGGTAAATCTGCTCGTATCAAAGAAAAGAAACAAGTTCAAAAATAATTGGATTTCAATCCATAATAAAAAAGTCTCGCAATTGCGAGACTTTTTTTATGGGCATTGTATTTTAATAAAGTTGTGCTACAATGGGTATTCTTCGTCCAGATCCAAAACTCTTACTAGAAACCCTTAAAATAGGGCAAAACTGATTGCGTTTGTATTCGTTTTGCGTGAGTAATAG
>CAMBYG010000022.1 GCA_945872085.1 Chitinophaga pinensis
CCTAAAACAATATATTCATCGCTGGTATTATCAATGCTACCTACATAAATGGTGCTATTGCCATACATAGTTTTAGTACTCTTCATGCCCCCTAAGGAGTCCGTTTTCTTCACTAAACTATAGGCACCAATACTCGTACTGGTATTTTCGTAATAAAATACTCTACCCTTTTGGCAACCAATCAAAAGATCTTTGGTTCCGTCTTTATTGATGTCGTAAATAAAGGGTGCGGCATTGGCATATACAGAAATGATATTGCCATTTTTATCTTTTAGTTGTTTGGTTTGCAAAGTCCAAATTGGAATGGAAGCATTGCTTAATGCCATATTTTTAAAATACACAAGTTCTCCAGTAGATGCCACGCCTAAAAGCAAATCATCTTTTCCATCCTTATCCAAATCACCAATTGCAGGCGCAGCGCCATTTAAGTTGAGCGTATCAATGGAAAGAAAGTTATTATTTAATAATGTAAAAGAACGTGCAGTTGCAGTGGAAGTATTTTTAAAAAGTAGTAAACGGCTAATTAAGTTTCCGTTATTTTGATAAAAACCGTCGGAACCGACAATTAAATCCTTTTTACCATCTCTATCAAAATCATAGAAAAAGGGTTTTGAGTTAGTTCCTAAATCAATCATTTTCTCAGAAAAGAAGCTATCAGATACATATACAAAATTATTATTAGTAGCACTTCCAATGTTTTTATAAAACAAGGTGTTTTTATAATTTTCTGTATTATTTGCATAAGGGGCAACCAAGATATCTTTAGTTCCATTCTGATCGATATCTAAATAGTAACAGGCTGGCATAGTATTCATTACTGCTTGTATACCATTGCTAGGCCAAGTAGTATCTTGCGTAATTATACTATCTCTAATATGGTTATATTCTTTTTTACCATTTTTTAAAAATTGTACATCGTTATAAGATACATTACCATTTAAATAGTCATAATCACCATCATTATCTATATCTAGTAAACATATGGTATTGCCAGCATGTAAGGTTGTTTTAGCTAATGGATTGTGAAGTGGATTATTCGCCATTCCACCCATAATACCACAAGTTTGATTGAGCATTTGTGTTTTCACAAAACCCTGATAACTCTTACCCCAGCACTCATCTCTAAGCACAATGGCAATGGAATCATTGGGTAGTGCATTTTCTACTTGTAAGTTCTTATAATAAGAAATAAACCCACCGAATACATCGTAACTGAAAAAATCCAAATCACCATCAAAATCTATGTCTACAAATCCGGGTAAATCGGCTGGTGATACATAGGCATTGGCATCTAATGTTGGTTGCGTTGGCGTTGGCGTTGGGTAGCGTAAATTTTTATAAAAATTAAAACATAATTGATTTTGCGCATTGTAATAGCCTTTAAAAGCTGCAATGCCTTGAGTACCTTTATGAAACAAATCGGCAATGCCGTCTTTATTATAATCAATTAATTTTAAGTAATTTATTACCGCAGGGAAATTACTAGCATATTTAGGATCAAATCTATAATCGGGCACTGCACTAACGCTTTTATTAACAAATGTAAGTACCTGAGAAGTGGCATTGTCATAAACAACTAGATCTATTTTACCATCGTTATTTAAATCTGCTAAGTTATATTGTGGATTATTAAAACCTCCACACCAAGCCATTGTTTTCTGCACTGATCCTTGCAATACAGTGGTACTAGTATCCATTTGGAATACCTTGCCTTGTTGCTGTGCAAAGATTTTTTCATTAGTTGAAAACAACAAACAACAATACGTTAATGCATAAATAATTTTGCAAGATCTTCGATTCATTGATTTATTTTAATGGAGAACCCGGTTCTTTTCTAAAATGATTATAAACCATTTTATCTGCTATAGCAGGAAATAATTTGTTCAACCACACCGTAAGTTTACCCAAAGCACCTATAATTAAAACACGCTTACGTTTATGGATAGCTTTATAAATTAAAGCAGCACAAGTAGCTGCCGACATCAATTTTGATTCTTCCAACGGCGTTTCACCTTGCACAGAACCATCGCCCATTCGCGATACATTTCTAATATTAGAAGCGGTAAAGCCAGGCGAAACCCACATCACATGGGCACCAGAATATAACAGTTCTGTACGTAAAGATTCTAGAAAGCCTTGCATAGCAAATTTAGAAGCACTATAACCTGTTCTTCCAGGCAAACCGCGGTAGCCAGCTATAGAGGAAACACCAACAATAACCCCTTTTTGTGTTTTAATACTTTCCAAAGCATACTTAGTACAATAAACGGTACCCCAAAAATTAATATTCATTAATTCTTCAAGTACTTTAATGTCTGTATCTTCTAATAGCGAACGCATACTAATTCCAGCATTATTTATTAAGACATCAATGCAACCCCATTTCGTTTGTACGGCTTCAATAAATTGCTTACAAGCAATTTCTTTACTTACATCTACAGACATTACCATTAATTGCCCCGCATCTATAAAATGCGAATAGGTATGCAATAACGCCGAACAATTTCTGGCACAAACGGCTACAAAAGCACCCTCATCTATAGCTTGTAAAGCTAAAGCTAAGCCTATACCCGAAGAGGCGCCTGTGATAACAACAACCTTGTTTCTCAATGTGAATAAATTTTTATAAAGTTAATGATTAATTTAAACTTTAAAATTGTTTAATAACAATTAGTACTCTATTTTTACCTTAAAATAAGGTAAATGAAAGTATTAATAATTATGGGGTCTGAAAGTGACAAACCCATTATGAATGAAAGTCAACTATGGTTGAATTGGTTTGGAATAGAAAGCGAATTAGTAGTAGCCTCTGCTCATAGAAATCCAGATTTGGTAAGAGAACTAATGGTGAGCGCATCTACTAATGGATTTGGTGCCGTTATCGCAGCAGCTGGAATGGCCGCAGCTTTACCAGGGGTTTGTGCAGCATACACTTCCCTTCCCGTTTTTGGCGTTCCTTTAGATGGTGGCTTACCCGGTGGCATAGATGCCTTATATAGCATTGTACAAATGCCTGCAGGCTTGCCGGTAGGTACTTTGGCAGTAGGCAAAGCAGGCGCAAGAAATGCTGCGGTATTATGTGCGCGCGTATTTGCTTTAAGCAATACCGTTGTTGCAGCAAAAGTAGAAGCATTCAAACAACAAGGCTATAAAATTTAATAATAATTAAATCGTATTCATTTGACTGAAGTAATTCTGAATGTAGAGCATATTAACCCATTAGAGTTTTTTGGGATTAATAATTCAAAATTTGAAATTTTGAAAAAGCAATTTCCTTTGCTTAAAATTCTTTCTAGAGGCTCTCAATTAAAGCTTTCTGGACAAGCAGAACAAGTAAATAGTGTTGCAACAAAATTACAATTAATCATTAGCTACCTTGAAAAAAATGGGCATATTTCAGATGCTTATTTTAGCAGAATTATTGGTGATGACGACTTAATGGAAGACCAAGCAGAACCCATTAATAATGATGTTTTGGTTTTTGGGCCCAACGGCAAAACCATTCGCGCCAAAACCGCTAATCAGAAGTTAATGGTGGAATCGATAGACAAAAATGATATACTTTTTGCAATTGGCCCTGCTGGTTCTGGAAAGACCTATACCGCTGTTGCACTTGCAGTAAGAGCACTAAAAAATAAAAGTATAAAGAAAATAATTCTTACCAGACCAGCTGTAGAAGCAGGCGAAAGCTTAGGATTCTTACCAGGTGATTTAAAAGAAAAAATTGATCCCTATTTAAGACCATTATATGATGCCTTAGATGATATGATACCATCCGACAAGCTCAATTATTTTATGCAAAATAGAATCATTGAAATTGCGCCTTTGGCTTATATGCGTGGTAGAACGCTCGACCATTCCTTTATAATTTTAGACGAAGCGCAAAACACGACCGATTTGCAATTGAAAATGTTTTTAACGCGTATCGGTGCCAATGCTAAAGCCATCATTACAGGAGATTTAACACAAGTAGATTTACCAAAAAATCAAAAGTCAGGTTTGATGAAATCTACTCGTATTTTAAAAAACATCGAGGGCATTGCCCATATCGAATTAGATGAGCAAGATGTGGTGCGTCACCGTTTGGTTAAGAAAATTATTAAGGCCTACGAAAAAGAACAAGAAATTGAAGATCAACGAGAAGCAGAACGCATACAAAAAAGAGCCAACTTCAAAAGGGAAGAAACAAATGAATAAAAAAAAGCGCTTGAGATTCAAGCGCTTTTTTTTATTTCGTTAGTTTTCTAAAAACACTTTCCAAACTTGAATTAGCCACTTGCATAGAAGCAATATTGACATCTTCTTGAATAGACCATTGCATGATCTTCTTTCTTAGTGCATCAGAATCATTGGTAGTAAATAAATACGTAGTTTCTGAAATAGCTTGAATTGATTGTTCATTTGTCAAATTTGACAATTGCTTAATAGAAACAGGCTTTTCAAATACCACTTCCAAAGTATTATCGGTATGTAGTTTTTGTAAATTAGCAATAGCATCATTAGCAACAATTTTACCGTTGGCAATTACAATTGCACTAGTGCACATAGACGTCACTTCTTGCATAATATGTGTAGACAGTAATACTGTTTTCTCTTTACCTAAGTTGACAATTAAATCTCTAATTTCAACTAACTGATTTGGATCCAAACCACTAGTGGGCTCATCTAAAATCAATACTTCAGGATCATGAATAATAGCTTGTGCCAAACCTACACGTTGTTTATATCCTTTAGATAAAGCGCCAATTTTCTTATGACTTTCTTTTAATAATCCTGTTAATGCAATAACTTCTTCTACTTTATCTTTGATTTTATTTTTATCTATTTGATGTAAAGACGCAGCAAATAATAAATACTCGCGCACATACATGTCAAGATAAAGCGGGTTAGATTCTGGCAAATAACCAATTTTTTTTCTACTCTCAATTGGGTTTTCTGCCACATTAATACCACTGACTAAGATACTTCCTGCTGTTGGCTCTAAGTAACCGGTTATCATTTTCATGGTGGTTGATTTTCCAGCTCCATTTGGACCAAGAAAACCAACAATTTCACCTTTTTTTAATTGAAATGAGATAGTATCAACAGCTAACTGTGTACCATATATTTTACTTAATTGTTTTACTTCAATGGACATATGACAAAACTACTAATTTAATTTTTTTAAATAAAGAAGTCGAGTATTGCTACTCGACTTCTAAAAACTTATAACTAGATTTATTTAACACCTGTAAATCTAAAAGTGCTAGTTCCTAATGGATTATTTATATCAGCAATTTCTTCTATAATAGCATTCATTTTAGAGCCATCTAAATCTGCATGGGCAACTGTTTTTTTACTACCTACAACTAGATCATCAACAGTGATATAGGTATCATTTGCTTTACCAACAAAAACTTTCCCAGGTTTTCTTGCAAAAAAGTAAGAAACTTCTTGGGGAGGATTAGATACATAAACCGTCATGGTATCTGGCAACTCAGGAAAAGTGCCATTTTTGGAGGTACCATAATAAACGCCAATAAATCTTAAATATACTGGATGTTGACATTCTGTACCTTCATAACCCGTTTTGCATCTACAAAAACCTTCTGCACAAGAACCTCCATTTTTGCATTTTAAAAGCGTACAATAATCCTTTTCACAAGAAGTGTAAAGTACACTCGAGGCAATTCCTATAAAAAACAAGGCAGGTAATAGGGTATATTTTAGAAGCTTCATAGCTTATCTAATTTTAAATTTAGATTACAAATTACAATAAAATTGTCAAAAAAAACAAGTAATCCTCAATTTTTACTATAAATCTATGTTTTCATCCCCCTCTTTATAGGGCACATAGGATACAATAAACTGAAACATCTCGTCAGTTGTTTTCATACTTCCCTTATTGTCGCTCACTAATCGTGGAGGTGTGAAAGGATTTAGTAAATTTTTGACCGTATTGTCATACACTCCTTCAGCAATCATTAAACTGCCTTTTGGTATTTTTAATAATTTAGGGAAGGTATAAAAATACTGCCAATTAAAATCCCAATTGGGTATATGAATCAACGGAATCGTATCGCCTTTAGGTACTACGGCATAGGCTTTAAAAGATTTGCCTAGCAAATGCATATGTGGATTAATAGTAACTAATGAAATATCATTTGGAATGACATATTGACTATATACTTTTTTAATGGTATTTGGGAAAATTAACAAATTAGGCAATACAGGTGCTATGCCTAAAGTACCTAATTGAAACTCTTGTAGTGGTCGTTTAGGTGGAGTTTTAGCAAAGTAAATTCTTATATAAGAACTATCCCATAGATCTGATTTAGAACTGCCGTAATGTAAATCATTCAATAGAAAACATCCTTTTTTAGGTAATAAATAACCTCCAATACCATTCTTGTAGAGCTGAGCATATACGCCTGGTAAATAATTGACCACTGATTTTTGTAATACCGGATACGTACCATCATCGTTAGGTAAATCCATTTTTTCAAACACCTGTTTTATAGTACTATCGTGTGTAATTGGCAAACTATATAAACCTCCAAAAACATTTTTCTTTTTTGCATCTTCATATTTAACCAAATCACCATTAACATGGTGCACCACTTGATGTTTACCCGGAACAAATTCAATAACACTCACATAGGTTTCATCCGGCAATTCAAATGGCACTTTTACAACTAAAAATTGATCATTAGCATGTTGCTTTATATATGTTGGTGTAACCGCTAAAACTAAATCTGGCTTTTCTAAGGTAAAAGGATTTGCGCTATTATCAACTTCATTTAGCGTTTTCTTGTCCCCTTCTCTCAATCCATCTTTAATCCATTTTGTTATTAATTGCTTGTCGTACTCATCCAATACGCGCTGATTTAAAAAACTACTATAATGAGGATCCGCAGGCCAAGGTGGCATTATTCTCTGATCTACAACATATTTAATAGCAGAGGAAAAACGTTTTGCTTCTGCAAAACTAGTAAGGGGCAGATGCCCAGAATTCTTATAATGACAGTAATTGCAATGGGTTTGTAGCAAGGGTTTAATATGCGCTTCATAGGTAACTTGATCGGGCAACTTTTTTTCCTGACTACAAGCCACCCCTACTAAACTCAGTATAATAAGCAAACGAATATTAAACATGTTTTTTATTTTTTGATAAGCGACCTAAAAGTATACTCACATTTAATTCGTAACCAATTAATAATAAAATGGTATTCATCCATATCCACACCATGAAAGCAATTAAAGTACCAATAGAACCATACACTTTATTGTAATTAATAAAGTTATTCACCAATAAAAAGAATACAGTGGTTACGATACTTATCATAATCGTTGCAAAAAAAGCACCGATTGAAAAGTGAGGAAAAGTTTGCACAACCGATGGCGCATACCTATAAATAAGCGATATGGCGTAAAAGGTAATTAAGAAAACAAGCAATAGGCTTGATACTTTTAATAGCGCTAAATTCAATTGAAATTCTAACAAAATAGTATTTAGTATCGATGATTGTAAAACCAAAACGACCAAACTAAGACACACAACGATTAATAAGAGTACAGTTAATTTCACTGCGGTCCATCTGCGCATAAACTGGGAGCGCTTCTTGTAAACAGAGCTACTTTTGTCGAAACTGCGCATTAATCCTAATAAGCCATTAGAGGAATAATACAGGGTCAATATAATACCAAAAGATAATAAATCTGAATGTTGATTTGTAAGAAAGTCAATGATTACTTGATTTATAGATCCACTGATACTCTTATTGGGTATGATCATGGATACTGTATTAACAATAGTTGTTTGCATACCATTAACTGGCAAATACGGTAAGAGTGTAAATAAAAATAATAAAGTAGGAGGTATGGCCATCAAAAAATTAAAGGTAACTGCAGCGGCTCTGTCAGTTAAGCTATTTTTTTTCAGCTCATTGAAAAAGAAATTGAGTACTTCATATAAGGTTAATGTGCCAAAACCGGGTAATACAATTTTCTTCATTATTCTAAATGAAAATTGAACAGGCTTTGTTCTAACGATCAACCATTCTAACTTGGTCATGCACTAAAGATTTTTAAGGATATAATCTGTTATGCGCTTGTAAAGTTGATAGCGTGTAGATCCTCCGTAGATTCCATGATTTCTATTGGGATAGGTTTCAGAATCAAATTGTTTATTGTATTTAATTAAGTTATTAATTAAACTCATCTCATTTTGTACATGCACATTATCATCTGCCGTACCATGAATAAGTAATAGATTTCCTTTCAACAAATGTGCCATTTGATCGGGTGCATTATCATCATATCCTGCAGCATTTTCTTGCGGAGTGCGCATATAACGCTCAGTGTAGATATTATCGTAATACCTCCAATTAGTAACAGGCGCAACGGATACGGCGGTTTTAAAAATACTATTACCTTTTAAGATACAAGTAGCACTCATAAAGCCACCAAAACTCCAGCCCCAAATTCCAATTCTACTTGGATCAACATAAGATAAAGAAGCAAAATACTTAGCTACATTCATTTGATCTTCACTTTCATATTTTCCTAATTGCAAATAGGTAGCCTTTTTAAACTTTGCACCTCTAAAGCCCGTCCCTACTCCATCTACACATACAATGATATATCCTTTTTGAGCTAGCATTTGATACCAGAAAAAATCTTTAATAGGAAATTTGTCGGCAACCTCTTGGGAGCCCGGACCAGAATATTGATATAACAAAACCGGATATTTTTTAGTAGCATCAAAATTGCTAGGTTTAATTACCCAGGCATTAAGCGGTACTTTCATGTAGGAAAAATCAGACGGTATAGAAGTAAGTTCTACTTTAGCAATATCATACTGTTGCATTTTATTAGTCAATTCTGTATTGGATTCTAATACCTTAACTAATTTTCCCGCACTCGTTTTAAGCGAAATTACAGGCACTTGATTTATTGTACTATATTTATCTACAAAGTATTTATTTCCTTCCAACCATTGTATAGCATGAGTTCCAGACTCTGGGGTTAGACAACTTGCTTTATTAGAAAGAATATTAACAGCCATTAATTTACGTTGAATAGTCGACGTAGCTTCTGTGTAATAAACTACATTTCGTTGCTCATCAAATGCATGAATTGTTTCTATATCGATGTTCCCTTTAGTAATACAAATGGATAGATTCAAATTTCTATCATACTTATACAATTGATTATACCCATCTTTTTCGCTGGTATAAAGCATCCATTTACCATTTTTTGTAAACATAAAATTATCGCTTACTTCTACATAGGTATCACTCGTTTCGGTATAGAAATTATCAGTAGCTTGATTAAGCACATTGACATCCCAAAGTTTTAACTCATTTTGATGACGATTCATTTCAAAAACACAAAGGTGGGTGTCGGAATTCATCCATTTAATTCTAGGGAAATAATGATCGGCATTATTATTAATACTATAGCTAACCAATTCTTTATTTGAAACATTATAGGTATGTATAGAAACCTTACTATTGGGAAAACCTGCTTTTGGATATTTATAAGAGTAAAGCGTGGGATAAGTTCCATCATACATGGGTATAGTATAAGTAGGCACATCCTTTTCATCAAATTTATAGAAGGCTATATAAGTTCCTTTTTCCGACCATTCATAGGCTTTAGTAAATTCAAATTCTTCTTCATAAACCCAATCGCAATTCCCGTTAATGATTTCATTTTTAACGCCATCTTTAGTAATTGCCGTCAACACATCATTATCTAAATGCTTAACATATAAATTGTTATTAAAAACGTATGCAATATCTTTTGAATTTGGAGAGATACTAGCATGAAGCACTTTATCTGCAAACAACAAAGACAATTGTTTTGAAGAAAAATCATACACATACACATGGTATAAAACAGATCGTCTATAAATATTTTCAGCATCTGCAAACAAAAGCACTTTGGATCCATCCTTACTGATTTGAAAATCATCGTAACGAAGGGCTTGCTTATTAAAAGTGAGCGCTGGAATTAATTGTTTTTGAAAAGTATCGGTAAGGATATCGTAAATATTTACAACTACAGCACCTTTTTCATTTTCAATTCTAGTATAGCTAGCACCATTGGCCATGGCTTGAATACCGGGTACAGATTTAACTCTGAATGTACCTTTAACCCAAAGATCTTCTAATTCAATTTGTTTTTTTTGAGCTACCGCAGTAAAGGTGCAAAATAAGAGTATAAATAATAAATTCTTTTTCATCATGATAAATGTATAATTAAGATATTGTAACCGAAATGCCTCGATCTAAAAGAGCTGTTCGCATTGGATCTAACTCCTCAAAACTTCCTTTTTTTACAGCATACTTTCCGGTCTCGTGGATTAAAAATGCACACTGCTCAGCTTGTATTGAAGAGTGCTTACAAACTTCAATTAGCGACACAATAACCCAATCAAAGGTATTGACATCATCGTTCCAAACGATTAATTCATGACCTTGACTTTCGAGCACATCGGTTTCTTGTGCTGTTTGTTCTTGTGTATGAAATACAATATTCATGGATAGCATATTATAGGATATACAAATATAAATCAAGTAGCTTAATTTATAGCAAATCTTTGATTTATTAGTATTTTTGAGCAAATCTAAGGCCATGTTTGAAAAGAAATCAATGACGGAATTAAATAGAGTGTCAAAAGATGCATATGCTCATCATATTAAAAATGAAATAATTCTAATTTTAGATGACGTAAGGAGTATGCACAATGTTGGCAGTGCTTTTAGAACAGCAGATGGATTTGGTATTAAAGCTATTTACCTTGTGGGTTTTACACCTACCCCACCGCATAGAGATATTCATAAAACAGCTTTAGGCGCCACAGAAACAGTTCCTTGGAAACATTTTGAAACCATTGAAGCTGCAATTCAAGCGGCAAAAGAGGAGAAATTTGAAATTATTGCAGTTGAACAAACCCATAATAGTACCCCTTTGAATACGTTTACCTACAAACAAGAAAAAATAGCTTTGGTATTTGGCAATGAAGTAGCTGGAGTTAGTGATGTAGCTTTAAATCTATCGAGTGCTTGCATAGAAATACCACAATATGGATCCAAACATTCTTTTAATATATCTGTAAGTATTGGAATTGTACTATGGGAATTGTTGCGTAATAATTAATTGACAAGCAATTTTGTAGTTTGTTTATACTCTTTAGTCTCTATTAAAATAGAGTATAATCCTGCGCTGTATGAGCGTAAATCAATGGAATACAAATTAGTCTGTTGATTTTTGGAAACTCGATCTTGAAATATTACTTGTCCAATTGCATTAATTACCGAAATGGAAATGGCTTCTTTAAAGGCTAAAAACCTTATGTTCACTCCTTTACCGGTGGTTGTTGGATTTGGGAAAACCATTGCTGATGTTTCCGTACTTATAGAATTAACTTGAACGCTGTCTATCGTGCTCGTATCACTATTTCCATTTTCATACTCCGCTACTACTCTATAATATACTTTCGGATACTGAACAAAACTACAAGAATCGATATGCATATCTTGGTTCGCAGGAAGCATAGCTTGAATTGTTTCAAAAGAAACGCCCTTATCAAGCGATCGTTGAATTGTAAAACTTTTAACTGCATTACGAGTAGAACAATTCCATTTAACACTCGTTTTCACTAATGAATTCAATATTGCCGTACAAGTAAACTTTAGGCTGTCTAAAAGTCCTAATTGGCTGGAACATCCTCCATTATGAATCCAAAGTTCACCATAATGTTGAAGTGGTACCTGCACAAAATAACCACTATCGTAAGGAACCCATGATAGCTGCGAAAAAGGTTTGAAGTCAAATCCAGCAGCATTATTATCCAGCAAATTAGCATTCTCTGTTGTAATAGAACCAGGCGCATCGTAAGTACTAACACCCATCGTATAAATAGATGAAGGCTTGCATGTAACTAGAACATTGGTATCCTTGAGCAATGATAAAAAATCACTATCCCTAACATATAAATTAGCCAACATGGAATCGTTATTAATTAATCCCGCATTGAATAAAAAACTTATTGGTAAAAAATATTGATTAAAATTATTTAGTTTAATAGCTTGATGGTACGCACTTGCAGTAATGCTAGTAGCAACTGGTTGAAACAATTGTAGCGCACTGAATACTTTATTTTGATCCGTGTACAGTATTGGACTTGTTGACGTTGATTTTGTAATAGTTATTGCATTCTGAACATTTTTAATAGCATAGATTTTGTCGAAAATATGAATATCATCAATAGCTATACCTTCTAGCGTATATCCTTCATCAGATGAAAACACCATTCTCAATTGCAAAGACGATGTTTTAGGCAAATCAATGGATGCCACTTTCCATCTAAAATCACCTTCTTTATTAAATAAAGCAAATGGTTTTTGATACCAATTAAAACCGGTGCTATCGCTGCCTAATTTTAACCAATCTATACCATTAGTTGAATACTCTAACCAGGCACCATCGCACAACTGCGGTCCACAATTCTCAATATCATTCAACATACTAAAACTCAACATGGGTTGTTGTAAGCTACTGGTGTTAAAAAAAGGAAATTGCAAATAGCTGTATTCACTATTATTATAAAAACCATTCAAATTAGTTTTCCATGCTTTTCTACCGCTGGCAGCTAGCGGTATATTTGGAGACGAAATTGTGCCATATTGCCAAGAAACAAGAGTGCCGTATGCGTAATAATTGCCAAAATCCTTTTCAAAATTTTCTATATATGGGAATGAAGCGAATAATGGCTGATGTATAAAAGTATAATTTAGAATGCTATCATTTAATGGATAAGAATCACCATCGGCTTCTACCCAAACATTTAAAGTATGTGCTCCAAGCCTACTACAATCCAATTGTTTTGATAAAGAGATAACCATTGGCACTCGAGCTGGACAATTAATAAGAGAATCTTTATAGGTTAGTCCACCGTCTAAATTATAGTACACAAATACTTTGGGTAAAGGATTAGGTGATTCATTCTTGATTTCAACAGCAATAGATTGATTTGCACTTAAGTTAGAAGCAAACTTTTTAGGATTACTAATTTTAGTTAATTGCACATCATTAGTTACTGTATAAATCCTAAAATTATCGAGTACTAAGCCACTACCCAATTGTTTACCAGCAATAGAAGTAGAACCAAATTGATCAATCTTAATTTGCAAACTACTTGTAAATCCAGCTGCACTTAAAGCCGACAAAGAAAAAGAAGGTGATTTATAAACCACACCCGGTAACAAGTTGGAATCTGCAACATATAACAAGGAAAAATTTAGTGTATCAGCTGCTCTAGCAAAAATAGAGAAATTGTTTTTTGAAGAGAATTTACTTGGTGCGTAATAATCAAAATCAAAACGATATTCTTGATTTGTAAAAGCAGCGCAATTAAATGTAGCCTGAAGGGTATTTTTAATTAATGATTGTTCACTATATTGAGCATCTAAATGCATACTTCTCGTTCCATCTATTAGCAAACTATCATTAATAAAAGTACTAAGTTGCCCCACAGCAGCACTAGTTTCAAAATCGAATCGTTCATTTGACGACAAAGCATAATGTGAACCTAATAATCTATTGCTAGCCGTAGTTTCAAAATCTTCTTCAAAGGGCAGTGAGATTGGATTGTTTTGAATTTGTCTTAAAGCAATCGTTAAAGTGTCATTTTGGGGAACCGAATCTGTAGCACCTGTATTGGTAATTGCTACACGCAACATATGACTACCAATAGATTGCAGACCAGCAATTGGAATGGAAAGCAACAGGGTATCTCCAGAGGGCACTGTTTGTTGAATAGAATTAATTTGCCAATTGGCATTATCTACTTTATAAGAAATTTTGAAATTATTGAGTGGAGTAATAGCTCTATTTTGGATACTAAATCGCACTACTTGATTAGTACGAAATTCAGTACTTGTTGCTACCCTTCCAATAATTGGACTCAAAAAATGATGAATAGCTATATCATTCTTTGTAAAGCCTATACAATCTCCAAAATTGGGTTTCACTTTTATGGCGGCAGATCGGTAAGCTTGTTTATCAGCAAATGTTGGCACTACAGCAATATAATAAGTACTATCTGTAGACAAACCATTCCATTCAAAGTTAGTTTGATTAGTGCTATCCACAACTTGAAACACCCCTTGTTGAAGTAATAGTAATTTGTATTGAGTTGCAGATGCAATGGCATTCCAATGAATTTTAATTGCACCCGGACATTGATTCGAATCTAGTTTTAATTCAAGTCTTGAATGTACAAGAAAAGAATCCGTTGTTGCTAATAGGTTGTTGTTTTTATCTAAAATTCTGATAAAAACATGATCATTATTGATATTAGGTGTCCTCCAATTATAGGCATATTGTAAAGCAGCTACATTAGAATCAATGGTAGTCCATGTTTGTTTATAATCTGTAGAATATTGAATTTTTATTGTTTGTGGGTTATTCAAATCTCCATCCCAATAAATATAAACATTGGTATCGGCTAATAAAGGTGCATTTTTATAAGGGAACGTGAAGGCAATTTGATTATAGGAAAACTGATACGTTAATGAATAGGCTTGTTTTGTAGATAACATGGTGCTGGCATTAACGGAGGCTGTGTAATTTCCTGGAACAGGATTTTCAATAACTACCTGCTCTACATTATTCAAATGATCAATTCCCGGTTGCGCTAATTGTTGTTCCAATCCACTATTGGGATTTAATATTAAAGGATAATAGGTTGTAGCTGTTGGGGCTATAAGCTTCAAATCTAAATCATTAGCTAAGGTTGTGGGAGCTAAAGAAGATTTTAACGTGTCGTTCCAGCAAATAAGCACTTTCAATTTAGCAACACCAGCAGGAACTGAAATCGAATGATTGTGTGTTGTATATTTATTTAATATCGCTTTTATATAGCGATTGCTATCCAAACCAATTAAGGCTCTTTTTACATTAAAGAGACCAAAACCAAAAACAAAATCGGGCCCTTTATTACCAATATCTGTTGCACTATTTAAAACAAGCGCTTTCAACAAATCACTACTTGGCAATTGGTTTGGGAATAATTGCTTGTATCGTTGAGTAACTAGCGCTATACCTCCAGCCACTTGAGGACAAGCCATACTGGTGCCAGAAGCTTGTATATAATTATCAGTAGGTATAGAAGACAAAACATCTTGGCCAACAGCAGTAATTTCAGGCTTCATTCTACCATCTCTAGTTGGCCCTTTAGACGATAACCAAAAATGATAATTATTAGCATTAACCCCAGCAACTACCAGCGGATTTTTTGCGGATTGATAAGAACCTTGCACCGTAGCGAAACCATTTGAATAAGGTGTACAATTTAGATTAGCATCATTACCAGCAGCAAAAACATGTATCACATCTGGATAGGTAATGGTCATTTCATCTAACCCATACGAATACAAATCATATAATCCAGCATAGGCACAATTCCCTACTCGAGCACTATAAGAATTATTCGTTATAGACATGCCGTGCGTTTGACGCATCAACGCTGTTTGATTCCAAACATTTGAAAAATTATGTGCAATACCTGTTGCATTAGGTGCCATTCCCATTCCTTCTTGAAATAAAATACCATTACCTAAAACGGTGCCTGTAGTATGCTGACCATGATTGGCAATTGGGAATGTATTGTAATTAATAATTCTATTTTTAGTATCCGCATGATACATACCAGAAGCATTATCACCAATTCCAATAGTAACACCCGAACCATCTAAAGTATTAAAAGTGTTATTATAAGAAAGTCCAATTGCATGCAAATTTGCTTTCTCTGTATAGTTAAGAATTCTATCTTGAGCTGCTAATTGTACTTGTACAACAAAATCATTGCCTACAATAATTTTAATTTTATCCAAGGGCAAAGTACATGCTAGCAAATTATTCGTAAGAAATTGTATATCCGAAGCACCTATTCGTTGAAGGGCTGCTTGAAGGAGAGCTTGATTAGTAGAAGAAACAAATTTTATAAGTAGTTTTTCGCTTTGTTTACTGCCTGAAGTATATAAATCGTCCGTAGTTTTTAGTTGTGGCGTAAATATAGCCGCATGGAGATCAAAAGATGTCCATAAGGAATCTACTTGAAAAGCGCGATCAACATATACAATAAACATGTGATCACTAAACTGCTCTACTATCTGAAATCCTCTTTCTATAAAAAGAGATTTGTTTAAATTAATAACAGATTGATTGAATTGTATCAGGTAAAAGGTACGCGATAAAAAACTATCTTTTAACAATACCGGATGTAAATCAAGTTTATGTTGATTGATGACTATAGCAGAATTAGTTGCAGAAACATTGAGCGTAGATAAGCAACAAATTAAAAATCCGATAAAATACTGCTGTAAACGCATATAATCAGTTTAAAAGCTATTTACGAAGCGATTTGCAAAATAGTTTATACCCAATATAAAAATTAAAATCAAAAGCGGTAGCACTATTCGCACTCCCAAAACCAGCAATATAAGCAGGAGGCAATTCGCTAAATTGTGTATAGTTCAACATGAATTTCCATCGTAAGGTCCATCCGGCAGTAATAGTTGGCAAAACATCCACTTTAATACCGCCTAACAATTCAAACCAAGGAGCAAAAAAAGAAGCAGATGGCACTACTCCATTGGTTGAGCCCCAAAAAGAATTCGTTGTTTTAAAATAGCCTTCTGATCTATTTATTGAGGATGCTGCCAATCTAAGACCTACAAATGCAATATCTAAATCCTTATTGTCAATCGGCAATAGCAAACTTTTATCTAATCCTATTTTAATAAAACTATTACTTGTTGAATAGTTTAATAAGGAATTATCAACAGATGAAGAGCCTTGTCCAAATTCAAAAGTATAATACGTATCCTTCTTCAATAAAGCATCAATAGCAATCTGTACGTCTTTATTAGGTGAGCTTGTATTGACTATTAGCTTAGCAATATCAGCAGATACACGTACTTGCCTTACACTGTCTTGAGCCAATGCAGATGATGCGAATAGCATTAAAAAGAATACTCTAATAAAATAGTTTAACATGTTCTATTGTTGCATTATCAGTTACATTGAAGTTGTTTATCGATACGGAATCCAAATCATGATGAGTGGAAGTAACTTTATTTAAAGTAAAATAATACGTATAACCACAAGCTACCGAAACAAAATGCAAAGAGCGGGTATAATAAAAAACGATCGTATCGAAAGTAGATATAGCGGCATCTATCTGAAACGTGTATTTAGTAGAATCGGCTTTAGGGTTGAGTGTTAATGCAAATTTTGAGCTATTCTTTTGATTTTGAACCCATGTTTTAATACTGTCGCCAATAACTTTAATCATAGGGTTTGGCAATAAGCTATCTTTATGGGAGGTGTCGGCATATTTATAGGTTCCTAATCGTAAAGAAGCTTCAATGGGTTGCAAACAAGTATTGGTATCTTGAGAGCAAGAATAAAATGTAAGTAATAGAAGGAAATAGAAGAAACATTTAGTCAATGGAGGCAACAATTTTATCAATCTCTTGAATTAATAAATCTATTTGCTTTTGCACATACTCATTGCTATTAGCGGCATTACTAGTAGTAGCCGAAACACTCAAAGAGTTTTCTTGAATAGCTTTCAATTGCTCTTGATAAAGGACAATTTTATCTTGTGCAGCAGCATATTTTTGCTTTATCACCTGTAGTTCTTTATTACAAAGAGCAAACTTTCTAATAAGCAAATTTACTTTCTCCTCTAATTGGTTCAGTTCATTATTCATGATCTAATAATCGCATTCAATTGTTTAGAATAAGCATTTATAATTTGTTGCATCTTGGCTTCAATTTCCGCATCGGTAAAAGTGGCTTCTTGAGATTGAAACTGATAATTTAAAGATAGCGATCTATTTTCTAATCCAATTTTCTCACTTTCAAAAATATCAAATAATCCATAGCTCGATAAGCCTTCAATTTTGAGGGCATCCGTTGTTTCTTTTATAGCTTGATAGGCAACCGACTTATTAACCAATATAGACAAATCTCTTTTAACAGATGGGAATTTAGAAACCTCTTTATACTGAATTTTTAATTGTTGTAATTTTAATAATTGATCCCAATTTACTTCTGCATAATAAATTGGATTTTTCAAATCAACAATTTTATCAAACGCAGCGCCTACGAGTTCAATTTTAGCTATGATCTGTTTCTTATTTTTCCAATGCACAGCACCTTGTTCATCAAAAGTAATTTCTAAACCTACAATGCCTTTTTTATGAAAAATAGCGTCTATAATACTCTTTACATAAAAAAGATCTACTGCTTTTGATTTCTGATTCCAATTATTTTGCTGCACAAGTCCTGTACACCAAATACCCAATTTAGTTTCTTCCTGAAAAAATAAAGGACTAGGCTGTGTATATACTTTTCCAAATTCATATAAATACAAATCTGTATTTTTTCTATTGCTATTGTAATTGATAACTTCTAATCCGGATGCAAGTAATGCTGGTCGTAAACAATCTAATTCGCTGCTCAAACTATTTAGCATTTTCACCAAATCAGTGCGATCTGGATAATAAGCACTATTGGTTATAGAATTCGTAACGATCTCTTGAAAACCAATACCAGAAAGCAATTGTGCAATCGATTCTCGATCTGTACGATCATTTTTCAATTTAGATGCATTTACAGAAAACTGAATACTATCTGAAATGATTACCTGATCTAATCCATCAATTCTCAATATTTCCTCTACTAAATCTGCACCTTGAAAAACATCTACTTTATTATAGGGCACCCCAACAATCATCTCTTCAGCGGATTCATTAATCATCGAAAATCCAAGTGCTTTCAAAATCGCAACCACTTCGTTAAGCGAATATTGTTTACCTGCCAATCTATTAATAAATGCTAAGTTGGTTGTTACGGTTCTTTGTTCAATTGGACTTGGGTAATTATCGATAACAGAACAAGTAAGCGTTGCATTGGCATACGTGCTCAATAAATCAATTGCCCTATACAATGCTTCTGGAACTTGCAATAGATCTACGCCCTTTTCAAAATGAGTAGCTGCATCTGTTCTTAAGCCATGATGAAGCGATGTTTTTCTAATCCACATGGGATTAAAATAAGCACTCTCCAAAAACAATGTAGTAGTGGCAGCAGTTACTCCGCTTTTAGCTCCGCCATATACACCAGCCATACACATTGGTTCTGTTGCATTACAAATCATTAGATCTGTATCGATCAATATTCTTTCTTTATCATCCAGTGTAATAAATTTAGATGCTGCTACTGCAGGTTTCACAATAACTTTATTGCCCTCAATTTTGGAAGCATCAAAAGCATGAAGGGGCTGACCGTATTCATGCAAAATGAAATTAGTAATATCAACAACGTTGTTGATACTTCTAATGCCTAGTGTTTTTAATTTTGTTTGCAGCCATTCCGGTGATGGACCAACTTTTACATTGCTTAAATGAGCGCCCATGTAGCGTGGACAAGCAATTGGGTGTTGAATTTCAACTTCTATAAGAGGTGCTTGTGTATTCGATTTCCTATCAATGGAAGGAAGTTTTACTTCAAACAATTGTTTTTTATGATGGGTTAAATAAGCACATATATCTTTAGCAACACCTATATGACTCATAGCATCTGCCCTATTGGGGGTTAGTCCAATATGAATAGCAATTTCAGGGGCAGGAATATTAAAATAATCTGAAGCTTTAGTACCTACGATTAGCTCATTGGGCAATACTTTGATACCATCATGACTTTCACCTAAACCAATTTCATCATCGGCACAAAGCATTCCTTCACTCACTTCTCCTCTAATTTTAGCTTTTTTAATTTCAAAAGCATCTCCCTTTAATGGATGAACAAAGCAGCCTACTGGTGCCACAATAACTTTTTGCCCTACAGCAACATTAGGTGCTCCGCATACAATAGACAATACCGTATCATTTCCTATACTTACAGTGGTACATTTTAATTTATCTGCATTAGGATGTTGCGCACAAGTTATAACCTCACCAATTACCAAACCCTCTAAGCTCCCTTTTATGGATTCAATTTTCTCTGTTCCCTCTACTTCTAATCCTATTGATGTTAAAATTTCGCTTACTTCCTCTACGCTTAAAGAAACGGGTAAATAATCCAAAAGCCAATTATATGAAATCGTCATGTAGTGTTTAATATTTGATTGTAAAGATAAATGATTGCTTCAGTTTTTAAGCACTTTTCATAAAAAGAGCCTATGTTTACTCTTTACCATTTTTTGTAAGTAACTTAGCAAAACTTGTTAATTATATTAAATTGATGTGGATAACTCCATAAATATCAACATAAGAGCTCAAAAATCAAGCATAAACCTGTTAATTACCAATGGTGAATAAGGGATAAATTTAAAAATTAACAAGACTTGCATTCCCTAGAAGGTCTGTGTAATTTAGAGTTTCAAATTATTAATAAATAAACAATGGCAGTCAATACTAAAAAAGAGGTGAGCAAAGGGAAACAGCCCAAAATAGACTTTAATTCCATTATGTATGGGAAAGTACCTCCTCAAGCAATTGAGCTGGAAGAAGCTGTTTTAGGTGCCATCATGTTAGAAACCGATAAATTAGCTGAAACCTTAGAAATCATACAAGCAACAGATTGTTTCTATGTGGAAGCACACCAAAAAATATACGCTTGCATTAGAAACTTGTTCGACAAAGGTATCCCTGTAGATCTATTGACGGTGTCTGAAGAGCTGAGAAAAAACGATGAATTAGAATTGGTTGGAGGCGCATATTACCTTACCAAGCTCACCATGAATGTGGTATCGAGCGCTAATGTAGAGCATCATGCCCGCATTATCATGGAGAAGTTTATTATGCGAGAATTAATTAGAAACTCCAGTGATATTATTGGTAGTGCATACGATGCCTCTACCGATGTGTTTGATTTGCTAGATACCGCAGAAACCCGACTATATGATATTACCGACAAGCACCTTAGAAAGAATTTTATATCGCTTAAGGAAGTATTGGTAAAAACGGTGAAGGAAATTGAAGAAGCTAAGAATAAAAAAGATGATGTAACAGGTGTCCCTACTGGTTTCCAAGAATTAGATAAACTTACTTCTGGATGGCAGAAAAATGCACTAATTGTTGTAGCGGCTAGACCAGCTGTGGGTAAAACTGCCTTCTGTTTAAATTTAGCTATGAATGCTGCCATGAACAGCAGCAAGCCTTTTCCAGTAGCGTTTTTCTCTCTAGAGATGGGTGCAGGTGAGCTTGTTAAAAGGATGTTGGCGGCACAAACGGAAGTCAACATGGATGCTATTACTAAAGGTCGTATGCAAGATCATGAGTTCATTCAAATGCAACAAAGAATGAGCAAACTAGCCTCTTCCCCTATCTACTTAGATGACCAAGCTGCTATCAATATCTTTGAATTAAGAGCAAAAGCCAGAAGACTTAAGCAGCGCCATGGCATTGAGATGATCATCATCGATTATTTGCAATTAATGTCAGGGTCAAGCGCTAATGGGGGCAACCGTGAACAAGAGATTTCAAAAATATCAAGAGACTTAAAATCATTAGCTAAAGAACTAGCTATTCCTATTATTGCATTGTCGCAATTAAATCGTTCGGTAGAATCAAGAACGACTTCTAAAGTGCCTCAATTAAGCGATTTGCGTGAATCGGGCGCTATTGAGCAAGATGCGGACATGGTTATTTTCTTATACAGACCCGAATATTACGGAGTTAACAACGATGAAAATGGGCAATCAATTGAAGGGGAAACACATATCTATATTGCAAAAAATAGAAGTGGTAGTACCGATACGGTTAAATTAAAATTCATTAAAGAATATCAAAAATTTGTTGATTTAGAAACGGGATTTAACAATGGCTTCTATAATGCTAGAGCCGGTATAAGCCAAGACCCTAGCGATTTTGACAAATCAAAATTATACATCCAAGATGGCTTCCAAACCTTACAATCTAAAGCTAATGATGTACAATTTGATGATGATGATGATTTCCCCAAAAACAGTGGCTTGAAAAATAATTTTCAAGAAGAAGATGAAGACACGCCTTTTTAAAATATAAACTATGCAAGACAGAAAACCCGTTTATTACAGTGAGTATCTACAATTACCTACTATTTTAAATGCACAAGCACCTGAAAGTGCAAAAGAGAATATCAAAGCAGATGATGAAATGCTTTTCATTATCATACATCAAACCTACGAATTATGGTTTAAACAAATATTACACGAATTAGGCATAATTAGAAGTGTATTCAAGCAAGATACTATCGATAATAGTTCAGCCGATATTTATAATACCGTTCACAGAGCAAAAAGGATTATAAAAATAATGGAGTTGATGGTTAACCAAATGTCCATTATGGAAACCATGACACCTTTGGATTTTCTAGACTTTAGAGACTTATTACGACCCGCATCTGGCTTTCAATCCATTCAGTTTAAAATCATAGAGGCTACGTTAGGTCTGGCGTATGATCAACGTCATGGAAAAGGCTATTATTTATCGCAGTTAAGTCAGCACGATATCGATTTAGTTAAACAAGCAGAATCGGAAGAGTCTCTATTATCCCTTATCAACAAATGGCTAGAGCGCATGCCGTATGCTAATGACGAGCAGCATTGGAACCAAAATGATTTTTGGAATCAATACGAAACAGCTTACAACAATAGCTTACAAGAATCAGAAAAAGGCAACATCAGCACCTTTAGAAATTTGTTTATAGATGCAAACAATTATCCTGAAGATCGAAAAATGAGCATGAAAGCATGTCAAAATGCACTATTCATTATCTTATATAGAGACTATCCCCTATTCCATTTGCCATATGAATTACTAAGCACTTTATTAGAAGTAGATGAGCAATTAGGCTTATGGAGACAACGACACATTCACATGGTACAACGCACTATTGGAAAACGTGTGGGCACTGGAGGTAGCACAGGAGCAGCCTATTTAAAAGCAGCGGCAGATACGCATTACGTGTTTAAAGAATTGGCGGAATTAACATCTTTCCTATTACCAAGAAATGCCTTACCAAAACTACCTGATACTTTAATAAAAAATTTAAGCTATCAATAACTTATTCAAAATCGGTATAGAGTAAATATTTTTTCCGTACTTTTTTAAAGGCTTGTATAGCGCTCGACCAAGAAGCTCTGATACTGTCTTCACTTACATGGGCAATCAATTGTTTTTCTAATAATTGATTGCCTACTAATTTCTGGAAGAAGGTATTGAAAAAATGTTCTTTATCACTACTTGCTTTGTAAGCATCCATCAACCAAGTTAAATTTAATTTATTCTTTATCAATGCTAAAGCATCGTCCTCGTTAGTAGCTAATAATGCACCATAACAAGTGTCGGATTCATAAAGTGGCTTGGTTGCGCCAAGCATTTTCACAGGTACAAAAGAATAACCATATGAAGATTTGAAGCTTGGATGACCAAATTGCTGAAAAGGATAAGGCGTACCTCTGCCAACACTTACAATGGTTCCTTCAAACAAACACAAAGAAGGATACAAATAAATAGCGGTATTGTTTTTTAAATTAGGAGAAGGCGCTATAGGTAAAGTATAGCGCGAAGCATGCGTATAATTTAAGCAAGAAACAACTTTTACTTTACAGTTACGCAAAGCTGCAACGGTTCCCTTAAGCATCAATGCATATTCGGCAATCGTCATACCATATACGATGGGAATAGGCTGCATACCAACAAACGATTTAAAGGCGGTATCTAACACCGGACCATCAATATAAAAACCATTTGGGTTTGGCCTGTCTAATACAATAAGTTCTTTATTATTTAATACACAGGCTTGCATTACATATTCTAAAGTGGAAATATAGGTATAGAAACGCACGCCTACATCTTGGAGGTCAAATACCACTATATCTAAATTTTCAAAGTCCTTTGCAGTTGGTTGTTTGTGGGCACCATATAGAGATATTATGGGAATACCTGTTTTAGTATCTACGGCATTATCAATATGCGCACCAGCATCTGCACTACCTCTAAAGCCATGTTCTGGCGTAAATATCTTAGCGATGTGCATATCTAAAGACAGTAAGGTATCTAATAAAGAAACACCCTGTACCATAGATGTCTGATTGATAACCAAACCTACTTTTTTATGCTGTAAATGAGGTAAATATGCACTAAGTCTAGATGCACCAACTTCAATTTCAGCTGCAATGCTTAATTGTTGCGCCCTTGAAGAAGAAAAATTCAATAAGGCAATAAGAAGTAATAAAATAGGTTTCATAAATGTTGGTATACGCTACAAATCTAAAATAATAAAGGTAATTTAATAAGGATTATTGAATTTAGTATTACAATTAATGGTAACTTTGTAAGCTAAAAAAAACATATATGCAACAAGTAAAAAGTGGCGATGTGGTAAATGTTCATTATCATGGCCGATTAACAAGTGGTGAAACGTTTGATAGTTCAGAAGGAAGAGCACCTTTACAATTTGTAGTAGGAAGCGGTCAAGTAATTAAAGGTTTCGACGATGCTGTATTAAGCATGAAAGTGGGTGATAAATTAACCGTTACCATTCCAGTTGATTTAGCATATGGTCCTAAAAATGACCAAATGTTATTGGAATATCCATTAAATGAATTCCCATCTGATATTCAAGCAGAAGAAGGAATGGAATTACATATGAATGATGCTGATGGTAATGTATTTCCAGTTCGCATTGCTAAAGTGTTAGAAGAGAGTGTTATTTTAGATGCCAATCATACTTTAGCTGGAGAAGATCTTATTTTTGATTTAGAATTAATTTCAATTGAAGCATAAGTAATTAATCCAATTTTAAAATGCCCCCAAGAGCCTTAGAACCTTTTGGGGGTATTTTTTTTCAATAAATCAAATATCATATCTTATTATTACATTTGCTAAAACAATAAACCAATATGGCATTCTTACAAACTATTTTACTTCAGGCAAACCAAGAAGCTACTAAAGTTGCAACGTTATCGCTTTTTGAATTACTAAAAGAAGGTGGACTATTGATGATTCCAATTGCAATATGCTCTATCATTATGTGTGTGGTTTTTATTGAGCGATTTTTATATATCAAATCGCTTTCTAAATTGGATGCAAATTTTAGTAATAAAATAAAGGAGCAATTAGAAAACAATAACAAGCCCGGAGCTATTAGTATTTGTAAAAGTACTAATCATCCCATAGCTAGAATGATTGAAAAAGGGATTCAGCGAATGGATAAGCCCTATGAACAAATTGAAAAATCAATGGAACAGGTTGGAAAACTAGAGGTTTACCAGATGGAAAAAAACACCTCAATTCTATCTACCATAGCAGGCATTGCGCCTATGTTTGGGTTTTTAGGAACGATTGCAGGTATGATTATACTTTTCTTTAATATCCAACACGATGGCTTTTCATTAGAACATATTGCAGGTGGTATCTATACAAAGATGGTTACTTCAGCTGTAGGTCTTATTATTGGTTTGCTTTCTTATGTAGCCTATAATTATATAAATGCGCAAATCAACAAAGCCGTTAACAAAATGGAAGCTGCTGCTGCAGATTTCTTAGATACAATTGCTTAAAACTTAGCTACGATGAATTTAAAAAATAGTTTACGAAAAAATTCAGAGCCACATACCTCTGCATTAAACGACATCCTATTTATATTATTATTTTTCTTTCTTATCATTTCTACTTTAGCTAATCCTAATGTAGTAAAATTGAGTATTCCCAAAGCGAGCAGTGATACCAAATCGAAACAAACTATTATGGTGTCTATAGATTCTTTACAACAATTATATGTAGGCACACAGCTGATTAATAAAGACTCTTTAAAAAACACCATGCAAAGTGCTTTAATGCTTTCAAGCGATATCGATCCTACGGTTGTTATTAACGCTGACAAAAGTGCCAATGCCGATAATATTGTTTTAGTTATGAAAACAGCTAGACTTCTAAAATTAAAAACAGTTTTAGCAGTAGACAATAATTAATTTGTACGTTGCAAACATCCCATTCAATATTAACTACTAGTATAGAATACCTAAAAGGAATAGGTCCACAAAAAGGTGCCTTATTACGTAAGGAGCTCAATATTCATACCTACCAAGACTTACTACACCACTACCCTTTTCGTTATTACGATCGAACACAAATCCTCAAAATCAATCAAATCAATGCACAAACAGAAACGGTACAGTTCATTGGGAAAGTAGATGATTTTTATGAAGAAGGAGAAGGCAGAAAAAAGAGATTAATCGTTACCGTAAAAGATGCTTCAGGATCCATTGAATTAATTTGGTTTCAAGGTATTAATTATATAAAGAAAGAATTAGAGCACGGTAAACTATTGCTCATTTTTGGCAAAATAAGCAACTTTAACGGACATCTAAATTTGGCGCATCCTGAAATAGAGCTCTTTAATGAACAGTCGTTAAACGCTGGATTGCAACCGGTTTACCCAAGTACAGAAAACTTAAAATTTAGAGGCCTTAACAATAAAAGCTTTGCTAAAACAACCAGCAATTTATTTGAAAAAATAAATGCAAGGGATATAGTAGAAAACTTTCCCATAAGCATTTGTAAAAAATATAACTTATGCTCGCGTTACGAAGCCCTCAAATGGATTCATTTCCCAGAGAATAATGCACAATTAAATGAAGCTAGAAGACGTATAAAATGGGAAGAACTCTTTGTGTCTCAATTAAAAATTGCACGCGTAAAAGCATTTAATGAAGCAAGCAAAGGATACACTTTTGAAAAAGTAGGTGCTATTTTTAATACTTTTTACAAATCCTATATCCCGTTTGAACTAACTAATGCTCAAAAAAGAGTGTTGAAGGAAATTAGACAAGATACTACTACAGGGTTTCAAATGAACCGTCTTGTACAAGGCGATGTAGGAAGTGGAAAAACCATGGTTGCCATTTTATCGATGCTTTTGGCAATAGATAATAACTTCCAAAGCTGCATGATGGCGCCAACTGAAATATTAGCCAAACAGCATTTTGAAAGTATTAAAAATGTAATTGGCGATTTACCCATTAAAGTTGCATTACTTACAGGCAGCACTAAAATTAAAGAACGCAGACCCTTATTGCAGGAATTATTAGAAGGAACAATACATATTCTCATAGGCACCCATGCACTAATTGAAGATACCGTACAGTTTAAAAATCTTGGTTTAGCTATTATAGACGAACAACATAGATTTGGTGTAGATCAGCGATCTAAACTATGGAATAAAAATAATTTAGCTCCACATGTATTGGTAATGACAGCAACGCCTATACCAAGAACATTAGCTATGACCGTATATGGAGATTTGAACAACTCCATAATTGATGAGCTACCCCCTGGAAGAAAAGAAATAAAAACGATATATAGAAACGAGCAATATCGATCCAAAATCATGGATTTTATTCGTTCAGAAATAGACAAAGGTAGGCAAGCTTATATCGTATATCCGCTCATTGAAGAAAATGAAAAGCTAGCCTATGAAAGTTTGACTAAAGGATATGAACAAGTAAAAGTTTTCTTTCCAGATCATAAATATAAAATTGCTATGGTGCATGGCAAACAAGAAAATGATTTGAAAGAACGAAATATGAATCGCTTTATAGCTGGCGAAGCCAATATATTAGTTGCTACTACGGTGATAGAAGTTGGCGTAAATGTGCCCAATGCCTCTGTAATGCTTATAGAAAGTAGTGAGCGTTTTGGGCTTTCACAACTGCATCAATTGCGTGGACGCGTTGGCCGAGGCGCAGAGCAATCTTATTGTATTCTCCTTGGTTCGCATACCCAATCGAATGAAAGTAAACGAAGGATGGATATCATGTGCAGTACCAATGATGGATTTAAAATTGCAGAAGAAGATATGCAAATGCGTGGACCTGGCGATTTGTATGGAACCAAACAAAGTGGTATTTTAAAATTTAGATTGGCTGATATTTTAGTAGACAAAGATATTTTAGAAGAAACCCGTACTGAAGCCCTAAAGGTAGTAAAAGAAGACCCGAACATACAAAACCCTCAAAACGAACTCCTAAGAAGGCTCCTAGAGGAGAATGATTATCAATCGCATTGGAGTAAAATTAGTTAATCCATAAGTAACCAAGACTTCAAAGTTAAACAATTGTTTAAATTTAAACAATTGTTTAACTTTGCACGAAATGCAAAAAGAATTTTCAGCAAAACAACTACTCATAATGGCACGCTTAAAGCAACTATACAAATTGATGCTAAAGGTAATTTTCACACTACAGATATAATCGATTTTTCAAGCGAAGTATACCCTGTAGTTTATGGCAGCTCTGGCAATGTTCAGTATATGCCTAGTGGCACTAAAAATGGTGCATGTAATTCTTGCCATGGATCTAATGGTAATAAAATATGGGTTAATTAGGCAGTGAAAAGCCGAGAGCTGAACAAAATTTAGTAGTTTTGCAAACGCTAAATCAACAAATACAAGCCTAAACTATGATTAGTAGAAGAAATATAAGAATTAAAGTAATGCAATCGCTTTATACGGTTGCCACCATGGATGAATTACAAACAGATGATAGCAAAG
>CAMBYG010000023.1 GCA_945872085.1 Chitinophaga pinensis
TAGAAGAGCTTTGGTGGATGCCGATGTGAATTTTAAAATTGCAAAAGAATTTACCGATACAGTAAAAGAAAAAGCATTAGGTGAAAAAGTATTGACCGCAGTTTCGCCTGGGCAATTGATGGTGAAAATTGTAAAAGACGAATTGGCGATATTGATGGGTGGCGATGCCAGTGAATTAGATATCAAGAATAAACCAACGATTATACTTATTGCCGGTTTGCAAGGTTCGGGTAAAACAACCTTCTCTGGTAAGTTGGCCAATTATTTAAAAACAAAACAAGGAAGAAATCCATTATTAGTTGCTGCCGATGTATACCGTCCAGCAGCTATGGACCAATTGCAAGTATTAGCCGATCAAATAAAAGTGCCGGTATATATCGATCGTGAAACAAAAGATGCGGTGCAAATTGCTAAAGATGCTGTAGCACAAGCAAAACGCGATGGCAATAGCATCGTTATCATAGATACCGCTGGTCGCTTGGCGGTCGACGAGGCGATGATGCAAGAAGTGGCGCAAATAAAAGCAGCGGTAAATCCGAACGAGATTTTATTTGTGGTTGATAGCATGACTGGTCAAGATGCGGTGAATACCGCAAAGGCCTTCAATGATCGATTAGATTTTACTGGGGTTGTACTAACAAAGTTAGATGGCGATACCAGAGGTGGTGCTGCGTTATCGATAAAATATACGGTACAAAAGCCAATCAAGTTTGTGAGCATGGGCGAAAAACTGGATACACTCGATGTGTTTTATCCAGAGCGTATGGCACAACGTATATTGGGAATGGGTGATATTACTACCTTGGTAGAGCGCGCTCAGGCACAATTCGATGAAGTACAGGCTAAGAAATTAGAAAAGAAGATTAGAGCCAATAAATTTGATTTCGAGGACTTTAAAGAGCAGTTGAATCAAATTAAGAAAATGGGTAATATCAAAGATTTATTAGCGATGATACCGGGAGTAGGGAAGGCTATTAAGGATATTGATATTAGCGATGATGCATTTAAAGGTATAGAGGCTATGATTAATTCTATGACCCCTTTTGAGCGCAACAATCCAGAGCGTATCGATGCTAGTCGCCGTAAGCGTATTGCTAAAGGATCGGGTAAAGAAATAGCGGATGTAAACGCCTTCATGAAGCAATTTGAACAGATGAAGCAAATGATGGGCCAAATGAATAAAATGAAGAGTATGGGCGGCATGCCATCCTTACCAGGTATGCCTTTTGGTAAATAATCCCTCATTTTTTGGAAATTCGGTCTATAATTGTATCTTTGCACTCCAAAATTTATTGTAAACAAAATAATTTCTATTATTTATGTCAGTTAAAATCAGACTTCAACGTCACGGGTCTAAAAAAAGACCTTTCTACTTTATCGTAGTAGCAAACAGTACTTCACCTCGTGATGGTAAATTCATCGAAAAATTAGGTACGTACAATCCATTAACCGTTCCTGCAACTATCCGTTTAGATCGTGAGCGTTCTTTACATTGGTTAAACAATGGTGCGCAACCAACAAATACGTGTCGTCGTATCTTATCGTTCAAAGGTGTGTTGTTCTTAAAACACTTACATCGTGGAGTAGCTTTAGGCTTATTCGATGAGAAAGCGGTACAAGAGAAATTCGAAAAATGGAATGCAGAACATGAGCAAGTTGTTGTAGCTCGTGAGCAAGCACATTTAAAACATAAATCTGATAAAAGAACAGCAGCTGTTGTTGAATCAGTAAAATTAGTAGAAGCTAAAAATGCAGCTAAAGAAGCAGCAAGCTTAGCAGCAGCTGCAGAAGCAGAAACTGCTGAAGAAGCACCTGCTGAAGAAGTTGTTGAAGCGCCTGCTGAAACAAACGAAACTACAGAAACTGCTGAATAAGCAATTTCGTAACATTATAAAAAAGGCTACCCAATAGGTAGCCTTTTTTTATATCCTAATTATAATTTAAATTTTCCCTTGAGCCACGCAACTTACACCAAACAGTTTGTTGTTTTTTGCAATGCGCATTTCTGCTGCGTTGAATTTAAGTAATAGCGTATTGATAAAATCACTAGTTGGTTTCATGTCCGATTGTGCTTCTCCTTTTTTAAATAGGTTAGCAATTTTTCTAATGGTCCATACTAATGGGAATAAAGTGCCATATAAATAATAGCTATTCGTTACGGTGAAATTAGCCGTTTTTAATGCGCGTTTAAGCGTAGCTATACGATAGCGACGATAATGCCCCAAATAATCATCATGGCCACTCCATAGCGATTCAAAAGCCGGTACGGTAATGAAAAAATGATTGTTATCGCCCACGCAATTCTTCTTTATAGATTGGAGCATAGCAATATCATCTTCGATATGCTCTAATACATCCATCAAAATCACTACGCTATTTTCTATACGATCTGGGATGTATAGCACCTTTTCTATTTTCTGTGCCTGCGTTGCTTGCATTTCCTCTTTAGTATAGCCAATATCTACTAAATACACTTTGTTGATTTGAGAAGAAAAAGTCTTTTCAATTTCATATGCAAAAAAGCCAGAGCCAGAACCTACATCGATAATTTGTAAGGGTTGGTGTTTGTCTAATTGCTTTTTTACATAAGAAAGCATAGGTAATTTCTTACTTTGATAATACCAATGAGAAGCAGGGTCTATGCCAGCTTCTAATTCTTTTAAATCCATAAAATCTATTTATTTAAACTTATTGCTTACGAAATTAGTGTTAATGACAAATTTAATTATTTTTGTTCATCTATTTTACTAAGTGATAGAAAAACAAATGAATGCAATAAGCAGCTTGCCTAGATTGTCTTTAATTATTCCCTGCTATAACGAAGCTACGCGTGTAGATTTAATGTATGCAGGATTAGCTGCTTTTATTAAAGAATGGAATGCTTTTTTAGAAATAATTATTGTAGATGATGGCAGTAGCGATGCCACTGCAGAAATTTTACAACATCATCCTGTTTATGTGGCACATGCCGATTGTATCCGTATTTTACATCAAGAAAATACCGGTAAGGGTGGGGCGTTGAAGTATGGTTGTTTATTAGCCAAAGGAGATTTTGTGCTCACGCTAGATGCCGATATGGCAACGCATCCTAAGGAATTATTAAATTGGTTGGCTTTAGAAAATAACTTTAATAACAATACTATTTATATAGGTTCTAGAGAGCATGCGCAATCTACTATCTTTCAATTGTCTAATAGGAAAACAGTAGGCCATATTTTTAATTACATCGTTAAGTTACTAACTCCCTTGTCGATAAAAGATACACAGTGTGGGTTTAAATTATATCCAGTAAAATGGGCAAGTACTATATTTAAAGATTTGCAAACCAATGGTTGGGCACATGATGTGGAGATCTTATACAAGGCGCATCTGTTTGGATTGCAGATTAAAGAAATGCCTATTGAATGGCATGCTATTGAAGGTAGCAAAATAAATGTTTTGACAGATGGCGCTAAAATGTTTTTCGAAGTATTACGAATAAGTACACAAATAAAGTGGTCGTTCAACAATAAAAAAATTAGAAAATGCAATTAAATAAAATCACCACTCCATGGGCTAAATATGCTACCTATCTGGTATGGATAGGTCTTTTTTCTTTTATGATGCTCAACTTTAAAGACTTTGGTATTACCGGCGATGAAGTGACGCAACAAGCCTATGGCGAAAGTGTTTTCAATTATTTCAAAACAGCTGGAGCAGATACTTCTTGTGTACATTTTGTTTTTAACAATAGAAACAATAATGTTTTTTACTACGGAGGTTTCTATGATGGCTTATGTGTTGCTGTGCAGAAAATGACCCATGCCGATCCGTTTGAAACCAGGCATGCTATAAATGCTCTATTTGGTTTTTTAGCGATTATATTTACCGCACTTATTGCAAAACGATTTGCTGCTTGGGAAGGTGCTTTATTGGCAACTTTACTCATTGCCTTGTCGCCTCGTTTCTTGGGCGAGTGTATGAATAACCCCAAAGATATTCCCTTTGCATTAGGTATGACGATGGGCGTATATTACATCTTACGTTTGGTGCAAAAAATGCCTGCCGTAAAATGGAGCGACTTTATAGGCTTTATTATAGCCGTTGCATTAGCTATTAATATTCGTGTGGGTGGATTATTATTAATCCCTTATTTAGCTGTGGCATTGACTATACAATATGTATGGGTTTGGAGAAAATCATTTGGCTTGTTTTCTGCTGAAATTAAATCCATTGCATGGAAATCAATTTTAGCTTGCATTATAGCTTATTTCTTAGGATTGGTATTTTGGCCATTCGCATTACAAGCGCCGCTTAGTAATCCGTTTACGGCTTTGTCGGAAATGTCTAATTTTTCTACGAATATTAGAATGCTGTTCGATGATACAACTATTGTTAGTTCCCAAGTACCTTGGTATTATATTCCTAAATACCTTTTTATTACCTCACCGATTATCGTGTTGATCTTATTTGTTTTATTCCCAATTGCTTATTTCAATAAAGTATACAAAAAAGAAGCTTGGATGTTTGTGGCATTTGCTTGTTTTTTCCCAGTATTGTATATCATCTACAAACATGCACCACTCTATGATGGTTGGCGTCATGTATTGTTTGTGTATCCGATGCTCATCGTTTTGGCTACGTTAAGTGTAGTGAGTTTAAAAAACTGGTTGCCTGCTAAATTTGCCTCCGTTATTGTTATTGCCGTGGTAGTGTTGGGCATGTTTTTGCCATTGCAGTGGATGATTAAAAATCATCCGAATCAAATTGTTTACTTCAACGAATTTGAAGGTGGGGTAGATGGTGCATTTGGATACTATGAAACCGATTATTACATGAATGGCATGAAGCAAGCAACGATCAAGTTGCAAGAGCTCACCCGTTCTTCGAAAGATTCGATTACGGTTACGACCAATTGCTTTGAACCTATGCAGCAATATGTGAAGAGCATGCATTTGCCATGGAAGATAGATTATGTGCGTTATGGTCAGCGCTATGACAAGCCCTGGGATTATTGTATCTTATTTTCTCGCTTTGTAGATAAGAATTTACTCCAAGGAGGCTATTTTCCTCCCAAAAGTATGGTAGCAGCAATCAAAGCTGACGAAACGGTTTTGTATGCAATTCTAAAAAATGATCCAGAACGCAATGCTTATAAAGCAGCCCAATTATTAGCTAGTAAAGATTTTGCTAATGCACTTACTTATTTCGATAAGGCACTTGTTTTTGATAGTAATAATGAAACAGCCTATTTAAATGCCGCTATCGCTGCGGCTAATTTGGGGGATCTCAATAAGGCCATTTTCTATATCGACCAAGTGCTTAAGATGAATCCAGAAGATTTAGATGCGCTGCAGATAGCTATGCAATTATACCAAGCTAAAGGAGATACCCAAACCGCTCAGAAATATTATAGTCAGGCCCAATTGCTTATTGAACAAAGCCAACAATAATAATTTTGGTATAATTATTGTATAGTGTCCATTTTTTACATAAGTAATTGATAGTAATTGTATTATAGTTAATAAAGATGTCGAATATCATTTTTTAGTTGTTAAAAATTGCTAAAAAACTTAAAAAATCAAATAGAATTTGTTATTTCCAACGGGTATTAGTATATTTGCGTCCCTTTTTGGGGAAAGCAAGCACGTGCAAAAACAAATTTTGATCAAAAATCTGTCAAATTAATACATTTAAACCTGAACTCGGGGAGCTATTCTCGTGATCAGGATTTTTTTGTTTTAGATAAAAAGGAGATACATTTACTATGGCAATTACGAAAAAGAGAACCGCAAGCGGTCGCATTAATTTCGGGAAAATTCAAGACGTAGCTGAAACACCTGATTTATTAGCTATTCAGCTTCAATCGTTTCAAGATTTTTTCCAATTAGAAACTACGCCAGATAAGCGAGACATTGAAGGATTGTTTAGGGTATTTCAAGAGAATTTCCCTATCACCGACACTCGTAACATCTTCGTTTTAGAATTCTTAGATTACTTCATCGATCCTCCTCGTTATACTATCGAAGAGTGTATGGAGCGTGGATTAACGTATTCTGTTCCGTTGAAAGCGAAATTAAAATTAAGCTGTAACGACGAAGAGCACGTAGATTTCGAAACCATCGTTCAAGATGTGTTTTTAGGAAATATCCCTTACATGACACCGCGTGGTACTTTCGTTATCAATGGCGCTGAGCGTGTAGTTGTTTCTCAATTACATCGTTCTCCTGGTGTATTCTTCGGACAAAGTGTGCATCCTAATGGAACTAAAATATACTCTGCTCGTGTAATTCCTTTCAAAGGTGCATGGATGGAGTTTGCTACCGATATCAACAACGTGATGTATGCTTATATCGATCGTAAGAAAAAATTCCCTGTTACTACTTTATTGCGTGCAATAGGTTATGAAACAGATAAAGATATCTTAGAATTATTTGGCATGGCCGATGAAGTGAAAGCTGATAAAAAAGCATTAGCGCCTCATATTGGTCGTCGTTTAGCAGCAAGAGTATTGCGTAGCTGGACAGAAGATTTCGTTGATGAAGATACCGGTGAAGTAGTTACTATTGAGCGTAATGAAGTGGTATTGGATCGCGACAGCATCTTAGATGAAGATAACGCAGCTTTAATTGTTGAAATGGGTATTGCTACTGTATTCTTACAAAAAGAAGAAATGAGCGGTGACTATTCTATCATTTACAACACGTTAAATAAAGATACGTCTAACTCTGAATTAGAAGCGGTAAAACATATCTACCAACAATTACGTGGTAGTGAAGCGCCAGATGATGAAACCGCAAGAGGTATCATTGAAAAATTATTCTTCTCGGACAAACGTTATGATTTAGGAGAAGTTGGTCGCTACAAAATCAATAAAAAATTAGGCTTAGATGTTTCTTTAAAATCAAAAGTTTTAAACAAACAAGATATTATATCTATCATTAAATACTTAGTACGTTTAACCAATGCGAAAGCTGAAATCGATGATATCGATCACTTAAGCAATCGTCGTGTTCGTACAGTAGGAGAGCAATTATTCGCTCAGTTCGGTGTTGGTTTAGCGCGTATGGCTAGAACGATCCGTGAGCGTATGAACGTTCGTGATAATGAAGTATTTACGCCAATTGATTTGATTAATGCAAGAACCCTTTCTTCTGTTATCAACTCTTTCTTCGGAACGTCTCAGTTATCTCAATTCTTAGACCAAACCAATCCATTGTCTGAAATTACGCACAAACGTCGTATTTCTGCGTTAGGCCCCGGCGGTTTAAGTCGTGAAAGAGCTGGTTTCGAGGTGCGTGACGTACACTATTCGCACTATGGCCGTTTATGTACTATTGAAACTCCGGAAGGACCGAACATTGGTTTGATTTCTACACTTTGTGTACACGCAAAAATCAATGATATGGGCTTTATCGAAACCCCTTATCGTAAAGTTAAAGATGGTCGTGTAGATCTTAAGAATATTAAATTCTTAAGTGCTGAAGAAGAAGATTTGGCTAGAATTGCACAAGCAAATGCGCCTATCGACGATAAAGGTAATTTCATTGAAGATAAAATTAAATCTAGAGAAACAGGCGATTTCCCAATTTTAGAGAAATCGGATGTAGAATGGATGGACGTTGCGCCTAACCAAATTGTTGGTTTATCGGCTTCAATGATTCCGTTCTTAGAACATGATGATGCGAACCGTGCCCTAATGGGATCAAACATGCAACGTCAAGCTGTTCCATTGATTCGTCCGCAAGTGCCTATCGTAGGTACCGGCTTAGAAGCAAAAGCAGCAAGAGATGCACGTATTCAAATTCATGCAGAAGGAACTGGGGTAGTAGAATATGTAGATGCAAACGAAATTCATGTTCGTTATGAAAGAACAGAAAATCAACGTTTAGTTTCTTTCGAAGATGATTTAAAAATTTATACGCTTACTAAATACAAGAAAACGAACCAAAGTACATCTATTACCTTACGCCCTTGCGTAGTAAAAGGTCAACAAATTAAGAAAGGTGATTTCTTAACAGAAGGCTATGCTACTAAAGATGGTGAATTGGCATTAGGTCGTAACCTTAAAGTGGCATTCATGCCATGGAAAGGATACAACTTTGAGGATGCGATTGTAATTAATGAAAAAGTAGTACGCGACGATTTATTTACGTCAATTCACATTGATGAATATGAATTAGAAGTTCGTGATACGAAATTAGGCGAAGAAGAATTGACGAAAGATATTCCTAATATTTCTGAAGAAGCTACCAAAGACTTAGATGAAAATGGTATCATTCGTATTGGAGCGCATATTAAAGAGGGTGATATCCTAATTGGTAAAATCACACCAAAAGGAGAAACAGATCCTACTCCAGAAGAAAAACTATTACGTGCAATCTTCGGAGATAAAGCAGGTGATGCGAAAGATGCTTCTTTAAAAGCACCAAGTGGAATTGAAGGAACGGTGATTGAGAAAAAATTATTCCAACGCGCTAAAAAAGATAAGAAAGCTAAATTGAACGAAAAAGCTGCGGTTGAAAAAATCGAAGCAGCGCACAAGAAAAATTTAGAAGATATCAAAGAATTATTAATTGAAAAACTACAAGTATTGTTGAAAGACAAAACTTCGGTTGGTATTAGTAATGCTTATGGCGAATTGGTATTAAGTAAAGGTGGTAAATTCAATTCAAAAACATTATCGTCTATTGATTACGCAAATGTAAATCCATTAGGATGGACAGGCGATCAAGCAACGGATGATTTAGTAAACCAATTATTACACAACTTCAATATCAAATACAACGAAGAAATTGGTCGTTTCAAACGTGAGAAATTCAATCTTTCTATCGGAGACGAATTACCAACCGGTGTATTGAAATTAGCGAAAGTATACTTAGCTAGCAAACGTAAATTGAAAGTGGGTGATAAAATGGCGGGTCGTCACGGTAACAAAGGTATTGTTGCACGTATCGTTCGTCAAGAAGATATGCCATTCTTAGAAGATGGAACACCAGTAGATATCGTATTGAATCCACTTGGTGTACCTTCTCGTATGAACTTAGGTCAGATCTATGAAACCATTTTAGGATGGGCTGGTGAGAAATTGAATGTGAAATTTGCAACACCAATTTTTGATGGTGCAAGTGTAGCAGAAATTGATGAGTTGATAACCGATGCTGGTTTACCAGAATTTGGTCACACCCATTTATTTGATGGAGAAACCGGAGAGCGTTTCCACCAAAAAGCAACCGTAGGTATCATCTACATGATTAAACTACACCACATGGTTGATGATAAGATGCACGCACGTTCTATTGGTCCATATTCGTTGATTACACAACAACCATTGGGTGGTAAAGCTCAATTTGGTGGTCAGCGTTTTGGTGAGATGGAGGTATGGGCTCTTGAGGCTTATGGTGCAGCAAATATTCTACAAGAATTGTTAACCATCAAATCGGATGACATCATCGGTAGAGCAAAAACATACGAAGCAATTGTGAAAGGTGATAATATACCAAAAACAGGTATCCCTGAATCATTCAACGTATTAGTAAATGAATTACGTGGCTTAGGTTTAGAATTGAAATTTGATTAATAATAAGTAGCGTGTTGCTTGCGAGCAACACGCCCTTATTCATTTGCTTTTTATAAAAGCACTTTTACTAAACCCTATTAATTAAAACTAAAACACTTCTTTTTAGATATGGCAAATAAAAAGGATTTCCGTCCGAAAGCTGGATTTAATCAAATTACGATTAGCTTAGCATCTCCAGATGCTATTTTAAACCGCTCTTTTGGAGAGGTTTTAAAACCAGAAACGATTAATTATCGTACTTACAAACCAGAAAGAGATGGTCTTTTCTGTGAAAAAATATTTGGACCTGTAAAAGATTACGAATGCTATTGCGGTAAATACAAACGTATTCGTTACAAAGGTATCGTCTGCGATCGTTGTGGTGTAGAAGTTACAGAGAAGAAAGTTCGTCGCGAGCGTTTAGGTCATATCAAATTGGTAGTACCTATCGTGCACATTTGGTATTTCAAAAGTTTGCCAAATAAAATTGGTTACTTATTAGGCATGAGTTCCAAAAAAATGGAAACGATCGTTTATTACGAACGTTTTGCGGTAATTCAAGCTGGTGAAGCGGAAGATTTAATCCGTCAAAAATTAAATTTAAAAGATTCTGAAGATACGCACCAAGCATTACTTACAGAAGATGAGTACTTAGAAATCTTAGATAGTATTTCTAAAGAAAATCAATATTTGCCGGATGAAGATCCAAATAAATTTATTGCTAAAATGGGTGCAGAAGCAATTCACCAATTGCTTGCTCGTATCGATCTTATCAAATTATCTAGCGCATTAAGAAACGCTGCTGCAAACGAAACTTCTCAACAACGTAAACAAGAAGCGTTAAAACGCTTGAGCGTAGTAGAATCGTTCCGTGAAGCTAACGAGCGTGTAGAAAATAAATTGGAGTGGATGGTAATGCATTATTTACCAGTTATTCCACCAGAATTACGTCCATTAGTTCCTTTAGATGGTGGTCGTTTTGCATCATCTGATTTAAATGATCTTTATCGTCGTGTTATTATCCGTAATAACCGTTTGAAACGTTTGATAGAAATTAAAGCGCCGGAAGTAATCTTACGTAACGAAAAACGTATGTTGCAAGAAGCGGTAGATTCTTTATTTGATAATAGCCGTAAATCAAATGCTGTTAAAGCAGAAGGTGGTCGTGCTTTGAAATCATTATCAGATGTATTGAAAGGTAAACAAGGTCGTTTCCGTCAAAACTTATTAGGTAAGCGTGTCGATTATTCTGGTCGTTCGGTTATCGTTGTAGGTCCGGAAATGAAATTACATGAGTGTGGTTTACCTAAAGATATGGCTGCGGAGTTATTCAAACCATTTATCATTCGTAAACTTATTGAAAGAGGTATTGTAAAAACAGTGAAAAGCGCTAAGAAATTAGTAGAACGCAAAGAAGCTGTAGTTTGGGATATCTTAGAGAATGTATTAAAAGGTCACCCCGTATTATTAAATCGTGCCCCTACATTACACCGTTTATCAATTCAAGCATTCCAACCAAAATTAATTGAAGGGAAAGCAATCCAATTGCACCCATTAGTTTGTTCTGCGTTTAATGCCGATTTCGATGGTGACCAAATGGCGGTTCACGTTCCATTGAGTAATGCAGCGGTATTAGAAGCACAATTATTAATGTTGGCTTCTCATAACATCTTGAATCCTCAAAATGGTACGCCAATTACCCTTCCTTCACAAGACATGGTCTTGGGCTTATACTACATTTCTAAAGGTAAAAAAACTACCGAAACAGAAATCGTAAAAGGACAAGGAATGACGTTCTATAATGCAGATGAAGTAACTATCGCGCATAATGAAGGACGTGCAGATTTGCATGCTTGGATTAAAGTAAAAGCAAATGTGCGTAACGAGCAAGGTGAATTAGAATATAAATTAATTGAAACAACCGTAGGTCGTGTATTATTTAATCAATTTGTTCCTAAACAAAATGGTTATGTAAATGAGTTATTAACTAAGAAATCACTTCGTGAGATCATTGGTAATATCTTAAAAAATACGACTATTCCTGAAACGGTTCAATTCTTAGATGATATCAAAACTTTAGGATTCCGTACGGCATTCCGTGGTGGATTATCATTCAATATTAAAGATTTGAATGTTCCAGATATTAAAGAAGAATTAATCACTAATGCACAAGTAGAAGTAGACGAAGTTTGGGATAACTACAATATGGGTTTAATTACCAATAATGAGCGTTATAACCAAATTATCGATATCTGGTCTCGTGTAGATACGCGTGTAACAGAAACTTTATTACATGAAATGAAAACGGATAAACAAGGTTTCAATTCGGTGTATATGATGTTGGATTCTGGAGCTCGTGGTTCTAAACAACAAGTAAAACAGTTGGCGGGATTAAGAGGATTGATGGCTAAACCGCGTCGTTCTGGTTCTTCTGGATCAGAGATTATTGAAAATCCAATCTTGTCTAACTTTAAAACAGGTCTATCGGTATTAGAGTACTTTATCTCTACCCATGGTGCTCGTAAAGGTTTGGCGGATACGGCGTTGAAAACAGCGGATGCTGGTTACCTAACTCGTCGTTTGGTGGATGTGGCGCAAGATGTGGTTATTAATGAAGTAGATTGTGGCACGCTTCGTGGTATTGCTACTACTGCATTAAAAGATAATGAAGAAATTGTAGAGCCTTTATATGATCGTATCTTAGGTCGTACTTCTTTGGAAAATGTAATTGATCCAGTTTCTGGTCAAGTATTAGTACAAGCAGGCGAAGAGATTACAGAAGATTTTGCAAAACTAATCGAAGATAGAGGAGTAGAAATGGTGGAAATTAGATCGGTACTTACTTGCGAAAGCAAACGTGGAGTATGTTCTAAATGCTATGGTAAAAACTTAGCTACGGGCTATACGTCACAAATGGGTGATGCAGTAGGTATTATTGCTGCACAATCTATTGGTGAGCCGGGTACGCAGTTAACCTTACGTACGTTCCACGTGGGTGGGGTAGCAGGTTCTTCTGCTATTGAATCTCAAATGCTTTCTAAATTTGATTGTACTATTCAGTTCGACGGATTACGTACTACTAAATACACCAACGATGAAGGTGTAGATGAAATTGTAGTTATTGGTCGTACGGGTGAAGTGCGTTTCATTGATCCAGCAACAGATCGTTTATATACTTCTAACAATATACCATATGGTTCTATATTAAAAGTAAAAGATAAACAAAAAGTGAAGAAAGGTGATGCTATCTGCACATGGGATCCGTTCAATGCAGTTATCATTTCAGAAGGAACTGGTAAAATTGTTTTAGAAAACATTATCGATGGTGTAACGTATCGTGAAGAAGCGGATGAGCAAACTGGTCACCGTGAAAAAGTAGTTATCGAATCAAAAGATAAAACTAAAATACCTTCTATTAAAGTAAGCGGTAAAGATGAAAAATCTTATAACTTACCGGTAGGTTCTCATATCATTGTAAGCGAAGGCGATAGCGTACGCAACGGACAAGTAATCGTGAAAATACCACGTGTTATGGGTCGTAGCCGAGATATCACCGGAGGTCTTCCTCGTGTAACGGAATTATTTGAAGCACGTAACCCAAGCAATCCAGCAATCATTGCTGAGATTGATGGTGTAGTAAGCTTCGGCAATATCAAACGTGGTAACCGTGAGATTGCAATTGAATCTAAAGAAGGCTTGATTAAAAAATATCTAGTGCCATTAACGAAACATATCATGGTGCAAGATGGCGACTTCTTAAAAGCAGGTATGCCATTATCAGAAGGCGCTACTACGCCAAGTGATATCTTAGCTATTAAAGGTCCGTTTGCCGTACAAGAATACTTAGTAAATGAAATCCAAGAGGTATATCGTTTACAAGGGGTAAAAATCAACGATAAACACGTTGAGGTTATTGTTCGTCAAATGATGCGTAAAGTAAATATTGTAGAGCCAGGCGATACCAAATTCTTAGAAGATGATGTGGTGGATAAATTAGAATTCCAAATTGAAAACGATTGGATTTATGACAAGAAAATTGTTGTTGATGCAGGCGATTCAGAAGAATTCGAACCAGGCCGTATTGTTACGCTAAGAGAAATTCGTGAAGCAAACAGTATCTTACGTCGCTCTGATAAAAAATTAATCGAGTATCGTGATGCACAAGCAGCTACGTCGCACCCAATGTTGTTAGGTATTACCAAAGCATCTTTAGGTACACAAAGTTGGATTTCTGCAGCATCGTTCCAAGAAACCACTAAAGTGCTTTCTCAAGCAGCGATCAATGGTAAAGTAGATAACTTAATGGGCTTGAAAGAGAACGTTATTACAGGTAATCTAATACCAGCAGGTACCGGTTCAAGAGTTTACAACGATATGATTGTAGGTAGTAAAGAAGAAGTGAATTTATTATTGTCTAATCGCGATGTTTTACAATTTGATGATGAAGAATAGGAATTCCTACTCGATATAAAAAAAAGCCCCGAAAAATTCGGGGCTTTTTTATGTATTGTAATGAGGTACTTATAAATTGACATTTAGATTGGTTGTGATGCCGGTATTGTTCTGGAAGATATGCCAATTGTTAATGGATCTATTTAATTGCAATTGTTGGTTGATAAAACCTATTTCTAAACTAGTCGTTGTATTCCATCGATAACCGCATAATACAGCGCATCTGTTTTGATCAAAAATGGCATTTACATTTTTACCAAAGCCAATAAATAATTCGTTGTAGCAACTGATATACGGGGTTTTGTTTTTTAGTTGTCTGCCTTTTAAGGGGATTTGGCATTTTACCATATAACGTATTCTGTTGGCATACGTATATTCGTCTTCTGTAATTGAAGCTGCGGATAGGTATTTGCCAATGAAGCGTTGCTCTAGCATAAAACGATGACTGATACTTACTTTGTCTAATTGGTGTGTATAGAGTAGCGACTCGTATATTCTATGTTCTGTAAAGGTTTTCCCTAAGCTATTGATAGGGTACTCGCCATAGGCAAAGTTTTCTGCCCACGCATAGCCTATTCTAAAAAATGTTTGGCTATTCATCTTATAATTTAATCCCAAGCGAACAAGGCTTTGTTGCCCATCTTTATATAATTGAGCTCTTCTGTTGTGATACTCTACTAGAAGACTCCAGTTGCCTTTTACTTTTATATTGGACATTAGACTAGTCCATGCTATCGTATTGCTTGTATTTATTCTGTTGTTTTGTGCATATGTTTTTGTAGCTATAAGCAGGATGCTTAAGCACAACAGTACTATGTTTTTTTGCATTGTATTCCTTTGTTTAAGATGCAATCACATTATAAAGCGTATCTCGCTCTACAGGTGTTTTGCCAATAGTGCTTATTAATTCCCGCAACTCTTCGGTACTCATACTCGGTGTTTGTTCTTCGCTTCCCGCCATGCTATAAATTTTAGTGGTATCGTCTATGGTGCCATCTAAATCGTTTACACCAAAGGCTAAGGTTAGTTGCGCTGTTTGTCTGCCCAGCATTGGCCAGTAGGCTTTTAGATTTCTGAAGTTGTCTAAATATATACGAGCAATAGCATACATGCGTAAATCTTCTACCGTAGTGGTTTCTGTTAAATACGACATATCATTATTGTCGTTTCTAAATTTCAATGGAATAAAACAATTGAAACCCTTAGTTTTATCTTGTAAGGTACGCAATGCTTGCATGTGCTCAATGCGGTCTCTATAGCTTTCTATATGGCCGTACAACATGGTAGCATTACTATGCATGCCCATTTCGTGTGCTGCTTGATGAATGGCTAACCATCCAGCGCCATCTACTTTATCGGGGCAGATTTGTTCGCGAATCAGCGGTGCAAATATTTCTGCGCCACCTCCTGGTAAAGATTGTAAGCCAGCTGCTTTTAATTGTTGCAGTCCTTCTTCTGTGCTTAGTTTTGCTTTTCTAAACATATAGTCGAGTTCTACCGCAGTAAAACCTTTAATATGCAAATCGGGTCTGTGTGCTTTAATCTTTGCGATTAATTCACAGAAAAACTCCAAGTTCATCTTAGGGTGCACGCCACCTACAATATGTACTTCGGTTACAGGCTCGCCATCATATTTTTTTACCATATCCAGCATTTGCTCGATGCTCAATTCCCATCCATCATCACGGTGTTTGTATTGGCGTGAATACGAACAGAAGTTACAGGTATACACACATACATTGGTAGGCTCTATATGAAAATTTCGGTTGTAGTATACCGAATTTCCATGTAAGGATTGCGCTATATAGTTAGCTAATGCACCAACAAAGGGTAGGCTCCCTTTCTCGAAAAGAAGGAGTGCTTCTTCTTCATTTATTCTTTTATTATCTAGCACTTTTTGAGCTACCGCTTTTAAAGCAGCGTCAAAGTTTGGATCGGTTATTATATTGGTTATTGCGCTTGTCATTATTCTTTAATTATTTTATGTGTTTGCATTGCTTCTTTAAATTGCACTTGCAAATAATAGATGCCGGAGGTTAATGGAGTAGTATTAATTAAGGTCGTATTTGTGCCAATTGAAACAAAATTGATTTCAAAAACAATTGCACCTAATGTATTTAGTACGCGAATTGCTAATGGCTGTTCCGCATAATTGATATTGATCAGATGGCTAAAAGGATTGGGTACTATTTCTATGGTAGTAGCTCCTTGCGTATTTGCTACACTTGCTGGCCAATAACAGATATTGTTGTTTTGTGTAAGCGAATAGGATTCACCAGTGCTTGCTACTTCTGCTTGCATAACGGCTACTTGTCCTGGTGTAAACATCGTTAAACAGATATCATCACAGTAATCCATATAATTCATAAACATGTCGCCATTGGGAGCTCCAGCACTACAGCTTATTGAAGGATAAGTAGGACAGCCATAGTTTTCATCTCTTTGTATTGGAGTGTCGTTGATGCCATCGTCTGCATATCCTGCATCTCCTGGACAAGCGCCATTATCATCGCCCCAAATATGGTTTAGGTTAAAATAATGGCCCAATTCATGGGTGAGCGTTCTGCCTTTATCACAGCCACTGATATAAGGTTCAAAACCGGTACTTCTTTTTCCCCAAGCTCTATAGTTTAGAATTACGCCCACTTCATTTGGGTTGTATCCAAAAGTATTTGGGAAATAGGGTGGTATGGTCAATCCCAAAATGCCATTAGTATCATTGCCCAAAGAAGCATTGCAAACCCAAATGTTAAGATACTGACTGGGGTCCCAAGTATTGAAAGCGCCATTCGTGAATTTGGCATCATAAAATAAATCCTGACCGCTTGTATTTGTTTCTTCTATTTTTTTTGTGGTATTGGGTAAGGTAATGATATCTGCACCAGATGTTGAAGTGCCATCAGGTTTTCTATGTGCTACACAAAACTGTATGCCCGTATTCGCATAGCGTGCTTTGAAAGCACTTGGAATAGTAGTGCTATCTGCATTTCTTCTTCCATAGTCTCTGTTAATTACCATCATCTGAGAATCGATACGCTTTTGAATACCTGCCGTGCCTCCGATTGCATTGATTTGATTTTGATTTAAAACAATATGAAAAACAACTGGAATGGTAACTTGTGCCGTCGTTTTCATAAAAGCACCTTGTTTATTTTGGAAATTTTTTTGAGCGACTTGACGATTAATAGCTTGCTTACTGAAAAAGCTAGGATCTTTTTTAGTAATAATAGCTTGTATTAGATGAGCGCCACACTTTGGCTTTTTAGCATGCGTGCTTGGGCTTAATAAAATAATGCTTAATAGTAGCGCGGTAACTTTTGTTGAATAGTGCATAAAATTTTATTTGTAATTATTGATTGTTTCTTCTGTTGATTTCATCTCTAATAGGAATGGCTTTGTCGTATTCTTCATTCTCTAAATAGATATCCAATTCAGCTTGTAATTCTGCCGTACTCATGTTTGCAAAAGGATTTTGAGGCTCTTTTTCGCTAGCTTTTGTTTCCTTGGTTTTCTTGCTGGCTATTTTTAAAATTTGATCGTCAATAAAAATAGGGCAATTCACGCGCACGGCTACTGCTAATGCGTCTGATGTGCGGGCGTCTATAGCAATTTCTTCTCCGTACTGATGACAATTTAAATAAGCATAAAAAGTACCTTCTTCCAACTTGTAAATAAACACTTCTTTCAATTCAATATTAAACTGATCCAGCATATTGATTAGTAAATCATGCGTTAATGGGCGAGGCATAGGCATGTGCTCTATAGCAATGGCTATAGCTCTTGCTTCGGCATCACCAATTACAATGCTCAATTCTCTCCCGCCATCTACCTCAGCCAATACTACTGCATACGATTTTGTTTGAGCTACACTGTGCTTTAGGGCTACTATTTCTAACGCAACTTTCTTCATCTAAGATCTTTATAGAAATGTTTTTATTTGTAAAATTAGGGTATTTAGATTAAAACAATAGCGGTGTTTCTCCTTGCTCTGAAGCAGGCTGCACAGGGGCGATTTCTTTTAAATCATCTCCTGCAATTTTGGTGCCTACGGCTTTCCATCCGGTGATGTCGAAAGTTTCGTGCATGGCCACACTGGTTTCAATCCATTCTGTTTTTTTCTTGCCACTGCGTAAAATGACTACCGGCTCTGCTTGCGAACTCATATATTTTACCTCGTTGCCTTCGCCTTCTTTTATAAATAGAAACTTGTTTTTTAAAGTTTGGGTTTCAATTACAAATCGTTTTGCGTAATGGAATTTTGATTTGGTATCGAAATAAATGCAGGTAAATACCTTACTTGGATTGAATTTCTCAATCAATAATAATTGATCAACATCATATCTGTTCGTTAATTCATAATCCGTTAATTCATAAGTGCCATCTTTGTAAAAAGAAATTACGCGGTCTTGCTCTTCAAAATTTCCTAGCAATAATCCATTGCCATCTTTGTTGAGTCGACCGAATGAACTGTCGAAATAAATTTTTTCAGCAGATAGGGTAGAGCGCCCCGCTTCTTTAAACTTAACCGATTTTACAGGGTATTTAGTTACTTGATTGCCACCAGCACTTCTGCCTTTAATTTCAATTTCTTCAAAATAGAAGTCCAATTCTTTATTACGTGCTTTGCTTCCTGGCGATAAGTTGATCTGCACTTTCTCTGCTTCTCCATTGCTATTGGCACTGAAGTATATGATCTTACTATTCGGATTGCCTTTCGTTAAATCGTACTCTTTATCGCGGGTTACACCTGTTACGTTGAAACGTTTGGCATAGGCAATGCCCGTTTTACCATCTAAATAAATGACATTGTAGGTAGTGCGCTCATCGTTTTTCTGAAATGCAGCTAAATAAATAATGTCTTTACCAACAAAAGCTTTATCGCTTACTTTGGTAATTACCATTTTGCCATCTCTTTTAAAGACAATGATATTATCTAAGTCGGAACAATCAAACGCAAATTCGTCTTTTTTAAGGCTTGTGCCTATAAATCCTTCTTTATAATTTACATACAATTTTGCATTAGCAATAGCAACGGCATTGGCTTGTATGTTTTCAAACAATTTTATTTCTGTTTTACGCTCTCTTCCTTTGCCATGTTTTTTTAATAATTGCTCATAATAAGCAATGGCATAATCGTTAAGATGATCAATATGATTTTGCACTTCAAGCAAATGCTCTTCTACTGCTTTAATATGTTCGTCGGCTTTAAAAGAATCAAATTTAGAAATACGTTTAATTTTAATTTCGGTTAATTTGATAATGTCCGCTTCTACAATAGCTCTTCTAAATTTCTTTACATATGGTTTTAGACCTTTATCTATGGCATCTATTACACCTTCCCAAGTTGTTTGTTCTTCAATGTCTCTATAGATTTTCTTTTCAATAAAGATGCGCTCTAAAGAAGCATAATGCCAATCGTCTTCTAATTCTGCAAGTTTTATTTGCAGTTCTTGTAATAATAAATCTTTGGTATGATCTACCGAATGTTTCAATAAATGACTGGCATTTAAAAACTGCGGCTTCTCCTCTAAGATGATACAAGCATTAGGAGAGATAGATACTTCACAGTCGGTAAATAAATATAAAGCATCTATGGTTTGGTCGGTAGAAATGCCTGGCGCTAATTGCACAATCAACTCTACATCTTTTGCGGTATTGTCGGTAACACTTTTGATTTTTATTTTACCAGAATCATTAGCTTTCAAAATGCTATCCACCAATTGTTGGGTAGTAATACCAAAAGGAACATCTTTAATAGCCAATGTTTTTTTATCTACTTCTTCAATTCTTGCTCTCACTCTTACCTTGCCACCTCTAGCGCCATCGTTGTAATTGCTTACATCGATCATGCCGCCGGTAAGAAAATCGGGGTACAACTCAAATTTCTTTCCTTTCAAATATTTGATTGCGGCTTCTATAAGTTCGCAAAAATTGTGCGGTAAAATTTTGGTCGACAAACCTACGGCAATACCTTCTGCTCCTTGTGCCAAAAGCAAAGGGAATTTCATAGGTAAGGTTATCGGTTCGTTTTTTCTGCCATCATAACTTAGTTGCCATTGCGTAGTTTTAGCATTGAACGCTACATCTAAAGCAAATTTAGAAAGACGCGCCTCAATATATCGTGCAGCAGCAGCGCCATCACCAGTTCGCACATCGCCCCAGTTACCTTGTGTATCGATCATTAGGTCTTTCTGACCAATATTAACCATAGCGTCGGTAATAGAAGCATCTCCATGTGGGTGATATTGCATCGTTTGACCAATAACATTGGCTACTTTATTATAACGCCCATCATCCATTTCTTTCATGGCATGTAAGATGCGTCGTTGTACGGGTTTGAGTCCGTCTTCTGCAGCAGGCACGGCACGTTCTAATATAACATAACTAGCATATTCTAAAAACCAGCTTTTGTACATATCTTGGATATGAACGGAGCTGTTTGGGTTGCTATCTAATAAATCTGTTGACATCGTATAAATTTAAATTCTATTGGCAAGCCATGATTCGTGAATAGGTACTAACCACGAATGTAGCAATTCTTCTTTTGTAGTAATAGCATTATTGAAAAACAAGGTGTCTTTGTTGATGTACCCTTTTTCAGCGGCGTATTTTATTTGTTGCAAAGGAAGCATTTGCACTTTATCTTCAATGAGGAAGGAAATGCTCATGCGATCAAAAAGCTGAATGCCATATTGTTTTTCTAAGCTTTTAATAATGCGTACGCTGCTATCAATACTGCATCCGCCTACCAAGGCGCTCGCTTTTTCATCGGCCATCATTACAATAAATTGATTGAAAAGGATGCCGGCCCATGCTTTTACTTTTTTACCATGGCTTTCCCATTGTTCGTAAAATTGTAATAGCTGCTCGTTTATTTCAATTACTTCTTTTTCTCTAAACGCCCTATTGCATTGATATATCCAAACGCGGGAGTCGGCGGCAAAGTCAAGAGGAAGTTGTTGTTCTAAAAGTGTTTGCATTTTTTTTATTTTAAACTCGCCGCTACTAATTCTGCAATATCCATGATGTGCACATTTTCTTCTTGCTCAAATTTCTTAACACCATCACTAAGCATTGTGGTGCAGAAAGGACAATTAGAGGCAATGATAGATGCACCTGTTGCGAGGGCTTCTTCGCTGCGCTCAAAATTGATGCGGGTTGTGCCAGGTTCATCTTCTTTAAACATTTGCGCGCCACCTGCTCCGCAGCAAAGACCATTGGTTCTGCAACGTTTCATTTCTACTAATTCAACATCCAAGGCTTCTAATACGGCCCTTGGTGCTTCGTATACATTATTAGCTCTGCCTAAATAACAACTATCATGATACGTAATGCGTTTGCCTTTAAAGCTTCCGCCTTCTTTGAGTTGTATACGTCCGTCATTGATTAATTCTTGTATCAAGGTGGTGTGGTGCACTACTTCATAACTGCCACCCAGTGCAGGGTATTCGTTTTTAAGCACATTAAAACAATGCGGACAAGTTGTTACAATTCGTTTGATGTTATAAGCATTCATCGTTTGAATATTGTTATAGGCCATCATCTGAAATAAAAATTCGTTGCCCGATCGGCGTGCCGGATCGCCGGTGCACATTTCTTCTTTGCCTAAAATTGCAAAGCTGAGTCCTACTTTTTCTAGTATGCTAGCAAAAGCTTTGGTTACTCTTTGCGCTCTTTGATCGAAACTGCCAGCACATCCAACCCAAAATAAAATCTCTGGTGAGCTGCCTTCTGCGGCAAATTCTGCCATGCTTTTAATATTCATAATTCGTTTTTTTAAATTTTATGATTGTGTCCAGGCATCACGGTCATCTGGACTTAATTTCCATGGAGCCATATTGTTTTCAATATTGCCAAACATCATGTTCCATTCTTGAGGCGCATTGCTTTCTTCCATGATTAAATTTCTACGCAATTGCATAATGATAGACAAGGGTTCTATACCCACCGGACAAGCTTCTACGCAAGCATTGCAGGTAGTGCAAGCACGCAATTCTTCTACACTAATATAATCATGTAATAAGCTTTTCCCATCTGGAGTGATATTGCCTTGCTTATCCATCTGCGCACTTATTTCTTCTGCACGATCACGCGTATCCATCATGATTTTTCTAGGCGATAATTTTTTGCCAGTGATATTAGCTGGGCATTGTTCCGTGCAGCGACCACATTCGGTACACGCGTATGCATCTAGCAAATGTTTCCAACTTAAGTCGGTAACATCTTTAGCGCCAAAGCTTACCGGTGTAGCATCTGCACTAGTTGGGGCCGTAGCGGGCTCCATCATATACAGCACTTCTTGTTGTATTTCTGGCATGTTAGCAACAGTGCCTTGCGGATCTAAACGGCTATAATAGGCATTTGGGAACGCCATGATAATATGTAAATGTTTAGAGTAGGGTAGGTAATTAAGAAAGGCAAATATACCCAATATATGTCCCCACCAAGTAATGCGCATAAATAGATGGGTATTACTTTCCGACCAATTACTAAACAAGGGTTTGAGGTGTTGGCTAATTAAGAAATTAGCTTCATGGTCTGCAGCATTCATAAGCAACAGCATACTCATTAGTACGATTTCTATATAGAGAATACGATTGGCATCTTGCAATGGTGCGCCTTGCAACTCAGGCGAAGTGAAACGCTTTAGTTTTAGGATATTTCTTCTTATCCAAAAAGCGATAACACCTATAAGTACAAGCGCAGCTAAGATTTCGAAAAAGCTAATAGCCACCGTATATAAACTCCCTAAATAAGGCTGAAATGCACGCTCTGTGCCACATACGCCATCTACTAAGATTTCTGCTACTTCTATATTAATTAATATAAAACCAACATACACAAAGGCATGTAATATAGCTGGAATAGGTTTTTTAAACATTTTTTTCTGACCCAATGCTAAAAACAATACTTGCTTCCATCGATCTGCTTTTCGATCATTAATCGATTCTTTTTTACCTAAGAAAATTGTTTTTCTAATTTGACTCATTTTGCGAGCAAACAAAGCAATGGCAAAAATGGAAACTAAAATGAATAGAAGTTGTTGTACGAGCACCATACTGAAAAATTATGCCACTAAAATAAGCGCTTTTCCAATAAAAACATAGTTTTGTTGAGCAATGTGAATTAAATTGCAGTAGAAAATTGATAAAACACAAGCAGATGGCAAAAAAAATTATAATAATGATGATATTGTTTCCATTTTTTGGTTGGGGAACAACTAAGGCACAAGAGCTTAGTGCCGATGATTTGAAGTTTTTGAAAGCGGAAGAAAAAGAGCTCGTTGTTTTAGCGGATTCTATGTTTCATGCATTTATGCCAGAAATAAGAAGCGATTATAATATCAAATTTGTAAAGCGATTAAGAACGGCATTGCAAACGGCAAACTCTTATTATTACAGCTTTCCTACGCTTAGTAATTATGTAAATTTTTTAAGTCCAGAAGCAGGTGGTTTTAGAATTATAAATTGGAATGTGCCTGTGACCGATAATACCCTCCGTTATTATGGGGCTATTCAAATGGAGCAGTCGGCATTGAAATTATACCCTTTAGTAGATTATTCTACGGAGATTAAAGAAAAAGACTACGATAGTGTGTTTAGTAATTCCAAATGGTTTGGCTGTTTGTATTACAAAATTATCACCCAAGAAGTGCAGGGGCAGCGCGTATATACCTTGTTTGGCTTAAATGCAGAAGCTATGGTGAGTAATAAAAAACTTTTAGACGTTTTAGTAATGACCGATAAAGGCCCTGTATTTGGCTATCCGCTATTTAGTATGCATAGCGTATCTGGACCCGAATTTTACAAAAAACGATTTGTGATGGAGTACAAGAAGGAAGTACAAGCATCGTTGAATTATGATAAGGAGATGAAGATGATCTACTTCGACAAATTAGTTTCTCAAGTCAATGATCCTAATAGAAAATATACCTATGTGCCTAGCGGACAGTACGATGGCTTTAGATGGGAAGAAGATCATTGGCAATATGTGAGTGATTTTATGCCAGCATTAAATTTAAAAGATGGCGAAGCGCCATCAAAATAATGCTTTGAAAATAAAAAAATGGGTGTATATTTGCGCTCTCAAAAATGGTCTCGTAGCTCAGCTGGATAGAGCAACAGCCTTCTAAGCTGTAGGTCTTTGGTTCGAATCCAAACGGGATCACTAAAAACCTTTGTAATTAACTCAAAATCAATTAGTTACAAAAAAAATTCTTGATTTAGCCTTAAAAAAAGTAAAACATTTTTGCAAGTTTTACCCATTTTAAGGCTATTTTTTAGCCCAAAATCCCCAAAAATTTACACTTTGAATTATAGATAAAATCTATAATATTGAGCTCGTTTTTCTGATCTAAAAATTGATTTTTGAGTTTTTTAGAAAAATTTATTCAATCAAAATTTTTTTGAGTATTTTTAACAGAGGCGATCAGATTTTAAAAAAAAGAGATGACGCTAAAATGGCTCTAAATAATTTGACTTATTATCCAGATTCATACGTTCAATTAGAAAATAATGATAAATTAACCTATGAGCAACTAGCAAATAATGCTTTTCAAGTCTTTATAAAACAAAAAAATAAGTAATAAAGATGCTAATGTGGGTAGTGAAAAATAACTTACTACTCGATAAATGATTGATTAATAAATAAATTTAAATAAACTATGTTAATAAAATGTACATCATGCGGTGCTCCAAACAATACTTCTGATTCTAGTTCTTCATTTTATTGCTCCTTTTGTGGAACTTTAATAGAAACAAAGAGTTCTAACGTCGACAATTTTGAAAAAAATATCATTAAATGTGATATAGTAGATAATGAAATAAAATATATAAATAGGGGAATTGAAAGTATTCAAGAACTTATAGGATTATACTCTGATGTTGAGATTGATGATATTTCAGAAATTACCCTTAAAAATAATGTTATTAAATCACTCAAAGGAGTTTCACGTTTTACATTAAATAGCTTGGATTTATCTGGGAATAAACTTTCTGTAATTGATGAAATTCCAAATCTTAAGAGAGGAGAAAAAACTTTTTATTTAAAAGTTAGAAACAATACTGAGCTTTCTGATATATCAGAAAATGTAATTAGGAATATTAGTTCATTTAAAGATATGTGGCATATACATTTTTGTTTTGATGGGTGTCCTAAATTTAATTTTGACAGTTTAGGGAAAATTAATTTTAAAGATATATTACTAAAAGATAAGGGAAAAGTATGGAGTAATCCTATAGTAGAAATAGAGCCACCCTTTAATATTGAGATGCCATCAAGTTTAAAGGAGCAGGGCTTTATTAAATGTATTTCAGAATATGATTATGATGGTTATTTTGTGAAAAATATTGAAGAAAGAAACAGGATAGTTTGGATATTAGAAATAATTGATAAACCTATTGAGGAGAATTTGGCAGATAAAACTATAAAAAAACAACCTAACTCAGGTTGCTTCATTGCAACCGCTGCTATGGGTGATTATAATCACCCTGCTGTAATTGACTTACGTTTATTTCGAGATAATTGGCTTTTACAAAGAAAAAGTGGGGTAAAATTCACAAATTGGTATTACACACATGGGCCAAAAATAGCAAGAGTAATTGAAAAATCATTAGTCTTAAAAAAGCTAACATTTATATTTATCGTTAAGCCACTACAATTACTAACTAAAAAATTAAAATAATATGAATTATTACATTTATGATAATTGGCAAGCTGCTGATAGATTAAGTCCAAAAATACACAAATGGAACTGCGGATATTGTCATATGGGTTTTGGGATGCATACAAATGCTAATAGAGGAGAGCATGGTGTTTGGATTGGACCATTTGATGAAATTGAATATGCTAGAAATTATTTTCAGCTGAAATTTAATGGTCCATTGAATGAATGTAATTGTGTACACAATCATTAAAAAATCACTTTTTAATTGATTGTATTTATAATAAATTCTATATTTAATAACAATAAATAACTTTTTTATTATGAGAAACTTTTATTTTTTTATCATTTCAATTTTCTTTTTAATTTCATGTAAATCTTTAACTAAAGATGATTTGAAATATGTTGGAGATTGGCAATTTATATACACTGATGATAGTTTACTATGGGATAATATTCCAAGGACTTTTTGGGACTTGAAAACCATTAATAGTTTAAAGTTAGAAAAAAATAGGAATTGGAGCTTAGGATACAATTCAGGAACTTGGGGATGCGCAAAAAAAATAGATGGGTATTCTTCCAGTGATTATAATCTAGATTTGCAATTTAAGGATAATAAATTTATAGCTTATAACGCTAGCAATATTAACAATATTGAAGCTTTTGTAATAAAAATCGAAAATATTGATGTAATAAAAATAACTATTAAATATTCTTATCGGGATATAGGGCTAATAGATGATCCAATAAAAGGTGCTGTTCAGGTTCCTAATATGGAATATCATTCAGATGTTAATTATTATTTCATTAGGGATATCAATGAAAAAAATAAAATTATTAATCATTTCTTAACTAAAATTAATAACGAAAATCAAAACAGTAATTCATCTTCATACAATGAACAGGTAAACCAATTTCAAGATGAACAATCTGATTTAGAAAGCAATGTTAAGAGTTTCATTGTTAAAATTGATAAAGCATATTTTTATAAAGAATCTAATAATAAATTCAAAAGAAAAGCATATTTAATTAAAGGTCAAAGTGGCGATTTCTCTATTCGTGAAAATGACTATGTATTTGCAAAATACACTAATGAAGATGGGGTGGTTACAGAAGGTTGGATTTCAATTAATGACATTGAAATTTCTGAATAATGGATTGTGTATGAATGATAATATGTCCCTTAAACATTCAGGGACTTTTTACTGTAGTAGTACCTGCATTACCGATTTCTAAATAAAGCCTTGTATATTAATATTCTATATTTTTTTAGACTAAATTAATTTAGGTTAAATATAGAAATATTAATATTTTAGTGAATATAAATTATTTTAATTAAATTTATATTGAATATTATATATATTTTTCAAATTTTATAAGTATTTTAGATTAGTAAAAAAATAGCAATTTTATAGCACAAAGCCTAATGAATATGAGTTTCTATGTTTGATTTTATTACTAGTATAAATATGTTATAGCCAATGCGAACAAATTAATATCATTGAACCCTAATGACATAAAAAATGGATAGAATTAAAAATGTTTTTGACAAAATTGGAGCCTTAATACCTGGTTATAAAGGCTACTCAGAACGTGATGGGCGTAGAAACTGCGATAAAATATTGAGAGATTCAATAGCGGCTCAACTATCAGAATGTGAAAAAAACTTATATTCACAAATGACAGCTGCCCTCAAAATGAAAGACAAATCATTAATGAATGAAATAGAAGAAGTCCACAAAGAAACAAATACATTTTTGTCTAGAGTAAAATTTGCTCCATACGGTGCGACATCCTTTTTTGGCGATAATCAAATTAAAGAAGATGAGTTATTTTTAATTTATCAACATGATCTTGATTTGGCAGAAAGCGTAAAAGTTTTTTTTGAATTATCCTGTTCAAATGATCTAAATGCTTCTATATCCCAACTTAAAAAGTGCTCTGATAATTTAATAGGACGAAACAATTACATTAACGAATTTAAATAACATACTTAATGCCAAAATTAATGGAAGTAATAGAGTTTCTTGATAACTCTGGTAACACAATGGTAAAGCGAATGCCAAATGATGGCCCTGCTGAAATAAAATGGGGCGCACAATTAACAGTTAGGGAGAGTCAAGAAGCTGTGTTTTTTCGCGATGGTAAAGCTCTCGATGTCTTTAAACCAGGTCGACATGTTTTGGAGACCCAAAACATACCACTTATTGGCAAATGGGTCACATCTTTTGGGTATGGTCCCGACTCACCATTTAGAGCGGAAGTGTATTTTGTTGGTAAGCAGTTATTTCCTAATTTAAAATGGGGTACAAAAGAACCAATTCTATTTAAAGATACTGAACTCAAAATGATACGGATAAGGTCATTTGGCTCATTTTCTATACAAATTTCAGATTCTCTTTTGTTCATAAATAAAATTGTAGGAACAAGAGGAACATACAAAAACGATGATATTGAAGAATATTTGAGAAACATTGTTATTTCTAGACTAACAAATATAATTGGCGATGAATTGAGAACAGTTTTCGATATGCCAAGTTCTTTTGATGATCTTAGTTTAGCTGCAAGGGTAAAATTGCAAACAGAGTTTGATGGTCTTGGCCTTTACCTACATGATTTTTATATCAATTCTATATCAGTACCTGAAGATGTTCAACAAGTAATTGATCAGCGTTCAGGCATGTCAGCAATTGGCAATATGGATGAATTTATGAAATATAAAATTGCCTTATC
>CAMBYG010000024.1 GCA_945872085.1 Chitinophaga pinensis
AAATAGCTATGGAATTGGCTTTAGGAGCTTATATTTGTTGCGAAAACATCCCTCATGGCTACATTTAAAAATGAATTTTCTTGGTCGCTCAGTAGAAACGAATTGTTTCATTATTGCCCCAGAAAATACTTCTACAATTATTACGAATATTGGGATGGTTGGTTGTGGAATGCCACACCGTTAAAAAAGAAGATTTATCAGTTAAAAAAGATGTCGGCCTTGGATATGTGGTTGGGCGATGTGGTGCATCGATGTATTAAATTTAGTATCCTTCACAAAGATAAAGAGGCGCCTTTCCTTTTAGAAAGTTTGCAAAAAAGATTAGCACATGATTTAGCGCTGTCTTTAAAAAACGCACAAGGCCCTATTCAGCCCAAAAATTTATTATTGCTAGAGCACTATAAGGGCTTGCCTGTTGATGAGCATTATTGGTTTGAAAAAGGGGCTGCTTTATTAAATGCCTATATGCAATCTACTTGGTATGAGCGCTTAAAAACCATTTCAGCTAATCAATTTTTATACATAGATGCTGATGATATTAAAAGCATGCAGTTTGATGTAAACGGCTTGCGAGTTTATGCCATTCCCGATTTGTGTTTTTATAATTCAGACGGACAATTAGTATTGATAGATTGGAAAACCGGTAAAGAACGACACACAGCATTGTCGCCACAATTGAAAATTTATGCCTTACGTTTACAATTGGTAGATGGTATTAAGCCAAGTGACAAAAGTATTCAGGCCTATACGCATTATATTCAAACGGGCACTGACGTAGGGAGGTTAATTGAAGAAGCGGATATTGACGAAGCCTATGCCATTATTGAAGCGGGTAAACAACAAATGCTGGCATTGCTCGATAATGAAGCTGAAAATATACCTAAACCAATGGCTTATTTTGAAAAAACAGAAGATACTTCTAAGTGCGCGCTATGTCCTTTTCAAGAAATTTGTAATTAAAAGCGAAACCCTCAAATACGTATTTAAAAACTTATATTTGCAGCTATGAAATCGTATAGTAACCTTACTGCACTGAGGGCATTAATTAAAGCAAGTTTGCAATCCATTTTTAAGAGTCCATCAGCCATTGTTTTTGGGGTAGCCTTCCCTTTAATATTTATTATGGTTTTTGGTTTTTTAGGAGGGGGTAAAGATCCTGTGTTTTCGGTGGCTAATGCATTAAATAGTGATACCACTGCTTCCTTGAGTCAATCTTTGCATCAAGTGCCGCAATTAAAATGGAAAACCTATGCTACACAAAATGAAATAGATGCTGCATTGCAAAATGGAACCATTACGGCTACTATTGCTATACAGCAAACGATTGCATCGCAACCGGCAAAAATAGTGATACAGGCTGCATCTTCTGGCATGAAGAATATACCCGCATTGCAAGCCATTGTAAAGCAAGTTATTCAATTGCAAGATCCATCTATACAACAAAAAATGGCTGCTATAGCTAATGTTCAAATACGCGTTCAGCAAGTTAGAGCCTACAAAACAATTGATTTTATTTTACCCGGTCAATTAGGCTTTTCTTTACTAGCAGGTAGCGTTTTTGGTACAGCATTTGTTTTTTTCAATCTCCGTCAAACTTTGGTGCTTAAAAGATTTTTTGCTACACCCGTTAGAAAAGAAATTATCGTAGTTAGTGAAGGCATCGCTAGAATGCTGTTTCAATTATTAACTTCTTTTGTAATTATTGTGATTGGTCATTTTGCATTTGGCTTTACCTTAGTAAATGGTTTTTGGACGGGCTTAGAGATGTTGCTCTTAAGCGCCTTGGGTATTATTGTTTTTATGGGTTTTGGTTTTGTAGTAAGTGGCTTAGCAAAAACAGATGCTACTATTCCGCCTATTGCTAATTTGATTACCTTGCCGCAGTTTTTATTAGCGGGCACTTTTTTCTCCATAGATAATTTTCCTAAATGGTTGCAGCCTATAACTAAAGCAATGCCATTGACGTATTTAAATGATGCCATGCGTAAAATTGCTTTTGATGGAGCGCATTTATGGGATGTTAAATTAGATGTATTGGTATTAAGTTTATTTGGATTGGGAATTTATCTATTAGCTTCTCGTGTATTTAAATGGGAATAAATTAAAACAGAATTATGAATTTAGAATTTAATAAGAATGAAGATGCTATGCGTTTGATCATCAGTCAAATGCGCCAACGTCATGCTCAAATTAGTTTGGGTGGTGGTAAAAAAGCTATAGAGAAAGCAAAAGAAAAAGGGAAATTAAGTCCTCGTGAGCGCATCGATTATTTGATAGATGCAGATACGGAATTTCAAGAAGTAGGAGCGTTTACGGCCTATGAAATGTATCAAGAACATGGTGGTTGTCCGGCTGGTGGCACTGTAGGTGGCTTAGGATTTGTGAGTGGAAAATTATGCATGATCATTGCTAATGACAATACGGTAAAAGCCGGTGCATGGTTCCCGTTAACCGGAAAGAAAAATTTGCGCTTGCAAGAAATTGCGATGGAGAACAAATTGCCCGTTATTTATATTGTAGATAGCGCCGGCGTTTATTTGCCGATGCAAGATGAAATCTTCCCAGATAAAGAACATTTTGGTCGTATTTTTAGAAACAATGCCATGATGAGTGCTATGGGCATTACGCAGATTGCTGCTGTAATGGGCAGTTGTGTTGCCGGCGGTGCATATTTGCCTATCATGAGCGATGAAACCTTGATGGTAGAAGGAAATGGTTCTATCTTTTTAGCAGGACCCTATTTAGTAAAAGCAGCGATTGGCGAAGATGTTGATATTCAAACATTAGGCGGCGCTACAACGCATAATGAAATAAGTGGTATTGCAGATTATAAATTTGAAAACGAGCAAGATTGCTTAGATCAAGTAAAACGAATTATTAGTAAAATAGGCAAACAAGAGCAAGCAGGATTTGACCAAATTGCAGCAGTAGCACCTAAGCGTGCTACGCAAGATGTATATGGTTTGGTAAGTGCAGAAAACAATAAAAATTTTGATGTAGTAGCTGTTATTGAAACAATTGTAGATGCCGACTCCTTTGATCAGTTTAAAGAAGATTATGGCAAGACAATTGTTTGTGGTTATGCGCGCGTGGCAGGTTGGGCTGTAGGTATAGTAGCCAATCAGCGAAAAATTGTAAAAAGTGGTAAGGGTGAAATGCAAATGGGTGGTGTGATTTACAATGACAGTGCAGATAAAGCAGCACGCTTTATTCAAAATTGCAATCAAAAGAAAATTCCATTAGTATTCTTACAAGATGTTACGGGCTTTATGGTGGGCAGCAGAAGCGAACACAGTGGCATCATTAAAGACGGTGCTAAATTAGTGAATGCAGTAGCGAATTCTGTTGTTCCAAAGATTACCATTATCATTGGCAATTCTTATGGAGCTGGTAATTATGCTATGTGTGGCAAAGCCTACGATCCTCGATTTATTTATGCATGGCCAAATGCAAAAATTGCGGTGATGGGTGGCGAACAAGCGGCAAAAACCCTATTGCAAATACAAGTAGCTTCTTTGAAAGCCAAGGGAGAAGTAATTGACCCGGAAAAAGAAAAAGAACTATTGCAAGAGATTATTGAGAAATATAATAAACAAACAAGTGTGTATTATGCAGCTGCTCGTTTATGGGTAGATGAGATTATTGATCCTGCAGAAACGCGAAATAGAATTGCATTGGCTATACAAGCAGCAAATCATGCGCCTATAGAAAAAGAATGGAAGAGTGGGGTGTTTCAGGTTTAATGCACAAAAGGATTTCTCTTTTTTAAGAGTATATAATGCTTAAGGTTTTTCCAAAAGGCTAAAATCATATATACAATAATTGGAGAGCCCATGGTAAGAAAAGAAATATAAATAAACCATAATCGTATACGAGAGCTTGCAATGCCTAAACGGTCGCCAATGCTCGAGCAAACGCCGAACGCTTTCCACTCAATAAAATCTTTTATTTTATAAAGGCCTCGCATGGTTTTATCATTTATGTAAATATAAGTTTTTTTAAGAAATAATTATCGCTTGTCATTAATTGATATACATACCCATCAAAAGACGGACTCGCCAACGGCGCTCTGCGCTATCTATTCAAATTTTGAGCAGGTTGATGCTGTAGGTATACACAGTGTTGGTTTGCATCCTATGATGGTGCAAAACTACGATGCCATAGCAATAAAAAGTGCCTTTGGGGCTATGCGCCAGGATACCGTATGGGCCATTGGTGAAGTAGGCTTAGACAAAAGAAATAAAGAGCATTGGGATTTGCAAGTAGCTCTTTTTCAGCAACAAATAACAATTGCCAATACACTTCAAAAACCTTTAATTATACATTGTGTGCAAGCTTTAGATGCTTGTTTGCTTTATTTACGAGCAGCTCAAGTGCCAGTTATATTTCATGGCTTTCGAAAAGGATTGCCCGTGGCACAAAAAATTTTACAACAGAGTTATTATATTTCATTTGGATCGGCCTTGTTAAAAGATGCAGCATTGCAAAATTGTTTTAAAAGTATTCCCTTGCATCAACTTTTTTTAGAAACAGATGATGCCCCTATAACTATTGATGCACTTTATGAAACCGCCGCCAACTTGCTACAAACTGAAATAGAAAATGTAATTTTGCCTATTCAAGAAAATTTCAAAAGGGTTTTTAAATTAGCATAATGAAAGATACAGCTTGGTTGTCGCGAACTACCTTACTTATAGGTGAAGAGAAATTGCAACGTTTAATGAATGCGCATGTATTAGTTGTAGGTATGGGTGGTGTAGGGTCTTTTGCGGCTGAATTTATTTGTAGAGCCGGAGTAGGCAAAATGACCATTATAGATGGTGATGTTGTTGATCCGTCGAACAGAAATAGGCAATTGCCTGCATTGTCAACCAATCATGGCATGTCAAAAGCAGCGATCATGGCGGAGCGATTAAAAGCTATTAATCCCGAATTAGAATTGAACGTAATCAATTCCTTTATTGCACCTGAAATGGTAGCTGAAATTTTAGAAGTTCCTTTCGACTATGTAATAGATGCCATTGATAGTATTACCCCTAAAGTTACTTTTCTGGAAGCAGCCTACCATAAGGGGCTTCGCATTGTGAGTAGTATGGGTGCTGGCGGAAAGATGGATCCCACGCAATTAAAAGTAGCCGATATATCAAAGTCTTTTAATTGCCCGTTTGCGCAGCTGATCAGAAAGCGCTTGCGACCAAGAAAAATCCATAAAGGCATCACGGTGGTCTTCTCTACAGAATTGCCGGATAAAGAATCATTGCTAGTCACCGATGGCTCCAACTTTAAAAAGTCTTCCTACGGCACTATTTCCTATTTGCCGGCGGCCTTTGGCGGTGCAGTAGCTTCAGTTGCAATTCGCGCGCTGATTCAAGATTAAGCCCATTGCTTACCTTTTAACAATCGCAATATTTTGCGTATCTTGCAAGGAATTTTAAACGATTTTTATGTTCCGTTCGCATACATGTGGCGCCTTGCGTATTGCCGATATTAATAAAGAAGTAACCTTATCTGGGTGGGTACAAACCATTCGTAAATTTGGAAGTATCACCTTCGTGGATTTACGCGATCGATATGGTATAACACAATTATTATTTAATGAGCAATTGAATGCGCAATTAGATCAAACTCCATTGGGTAGAGAATTTGTATTGCAAGTAAAAGGAAATGTAGTGGAGCGAAGCAATAAAAATCCTAAAATTGATACGGGTGAAATAGAGCTTGAAGTGCATTCGTTTACGATATTAAATGCAGCACAAACGCCACCGTTCACTATCGAAGAAGATACCGATGGCGGCGATGAGTTGCGCATGAAATATCGCTATTTAGATTTGCGTAGACCTACCTTAAAACGCAATTTAGAATTGCGTTACAAAGTAAGTCGTGCCGTAAGAAATTACATGGATGCGCAAGGCTTTTATGATATAGAAACGCCTTTTCTTATCAAATCCACTCCTGAGGGTGCTCGTGATTTTGTGGTGCCTTCACGCATGAACGAAGGTCAGTTTTATGCCCTGCCTCAAAGTCCACAAACGTTTAAGCAATTATTGATGATTAGCGGATATGATCGTTATTATCAAATTGTAAAATGCTTTAGAGATGAAGATTTGCGTGCCGATCGCCAGCCAGAGTTTACACAAATCGATTGTGAGATGGCTTTTGTAGAGCAAGAAGATATTTTAAATATGTTTGAAGGTTTAGTAAAGCATGTTTTTGAAGATGTAAAACAACTTTCGTTTAAGGAAGCCTTTCCGCGTATGACGTGGGATGATGCGATGTGGTATTATGGAAATGACAAACCAGATATTCGTTTCGAAATGAAATTGAATAATTTAAAGGTCAATCAAAAAATCTATTGCGATGCATTAGCGGGCGTTGATTTCAAAGTGACCAACGAGGCAAATACTATTATTGCCATCAGTATACCTGGTGCAGCGTCATTTACAAGAAAGCAAACTGATGAGTTGACGGAGTGGGTAAAGCGACCACAAATTGGCATGACGGGTCTTTTGTTTATTCGTTGCAATGAAGATGGAAGTTTTAAAAGCACAGTAGATAAATTCTTTTCAGAAGATAAATTAGCGGCTATTGCTTCTTTTTGTAATGCTCAAAAAGGAGAATTAATTGCTATAGTAGCGGGTGAAGAAGCATTAACAAGAAAAGCTGCTAGCGAGCTGCGTTTAGAGATGGGTAATCAATTAGGATTGCGCAATCCTGATGTGTACAAGCCATTGTGGGTTATTGATTTTCCATTGTTTGAATACGATGAAGAATCGAAGCGCTATGTGGCAAGGCATCATCCATTTACTTCTCCAAAGCCAGACCAAATAGCATGGATGCAAGATCTTAGCAAGTATGCAGATATCAAAGCTAATGCCTATGATATAGTGTTGAATGGAACAGAGATTGGGGGTGGTTCTATACGTATTTTCCAACGCGATTTGCAAGAGAAAATGTTTGCTGCTTTAGGTATGAGCAAAGAAGAAGCGCAAGAGAAATTTGGTTTCTTACTAGGCGCCTTTGAATATGGTGCGCCACCACATGGCGGTATTGCATTTGGTTTTGATAGAATGTGTGCTTTGTTGGGTGGACAAGAATCGATTCGAGATTTTATAGCCTTCCCTAAAAACAATGCAGGTAGAGATGTTATGCTCGATGCGCCATCGGCTATTGATGCACATCAGTTTGTAGAATTACAATTACAATCTACAGTAAAAAAATAATGAACTTTGATTTATTAGTTGCTTTTATAAGTAACTTTAAAATCTAAATCTCAATTATGAAATCTATATTTCAATCTTTATGTGCTATAGCTGTTTTTGCAGTATTAAATAGTTCTTGCAGTAATGGTGCGTTTGATTCCAATGCAGCTAGTTCTATGAGCAATACGCCTAATCCCTTAAATCCGCCAACGGATTTATGCAAAAACAATCCTGGTTTTAATTGGTGGGGCACCATACCAATGTCTGCAGCAGTAGAAAAAGATACTTTGGTATTTTCTACGTTTCAGGCCTCTCGTAATCAAGGCTTCGTAGTGGTTACTGCTTCTGCTGGCGATTATACGATAGCAATGTCTATTAGTGAAGCAAGTAAAATAAATGAATCTTATTATTTTGGTATACCTAGCAATCAAGTGGCTGCGGTTTCGGTGATGAGTAGCGGTAGCGTATATGCTACCAATAATGGAGGTTGTGGGCGATTCCGCTTATTGCAATTAACGAATAATCATATTCTAGGTTATTTTTATTTTAGTGGTGGAGATGGTGCTGGAAATTATAAAAATGTAGCCATTGGATTTATTGATGGAGATATTTTATAAATCTTATATAGTTGATAAAAAAAACGCAAGCTTTTAGCTTGCGTTTTTTTTATGGGATTAATTTTTGTGACAACAACTATGTTTTATTTTTATTTCTTGGAAACTAATTGTATAGATTAGCAATATGGATAAGTTTGTCCATATTGATGAGTTTGATTTTTTTACCTTCGAAAGCTACGATGGCATCATGTTTAAATTCCGATAATAGACGAATGGCTGTTTCTGTTGCTGTGCCAACTAAATTGGCAATGTCTTCTCTAGAAAGCACTACATTAATGGTTTGGTTATCGGATTCAAAACCATACGTTTCTTTCAAGAACAATAAAGCTTCCGCCATACGCTCTCTAACTGGTTTTTGAGCCAAGTCGGTAATCATTTGTTCAGCTTTGCGCAATTCTATGGAAAGCATTTTTAGTATTTCCAATGATAGCGTAGGATGCTCCTTTAGAATGTTAAAGAACATATCTTTAGGTATAAAGCTAACATCAGTATCATCTAAAGCGATTGCAGAGGAATTGTAAAGCTCGTTACTTAAAAGGGCTCTATAGCCTAATATATCACCTTCTTTAGCTAATCTTACGATTTGATATTTTCCCTCTGTGCCAGCATGCGAAATTTTTATTTTACCTGAATTGATAAAATAAATACCATTAGGGTTTCCACCTTCTTGAAAAACAAATTGTCCTTTTTTAAAAATTACATTAGTTTTTGCATCGTCTGCTTCAGGTACTTTAGTTGCATGCAGCATACAAAAAATAGACTTATTACTACTTTTACAAATAGGGCAGTCTAATTTTAAGGTGTGTTTATCAGGTTGTGACAACTTATTATAATTTGTTTGCAAATTACAAAAAATGATCTTGATAACAAGAAAAGAATAAAAAAAAGCGCTCAATTATTTGAGCGCTTTTTTTATGTAGAGTAAGATCGTTATTAAGCGATTTCAACTTCAGCACCTGCTTCCGTTAATTTAGCTTTAATATCTTCAGCTTCAGCTTTGCTTACGCCTTCTTTAACCGCTTTAGGAGCGCCATCAACTAATTCTTTAGCTTCTTTTAATCCTAAGCCAGTTAAATCTTTAACTACTTTTACAACATTTAATTTAGATGCACCTGCATTTTTAAGGATTACATCAAATGCTGATTTTTCAGCAGCTGCTTCGCCAGCGCCACCACCTGCAGCCATTACTACTGCAGCAGCAGCTGGTTCGATACCATAATCTGCTTTTAATACGTCTGCTAATTCTTGTACTTCTTTAACAGTTAAATTTACTAACTGTTCAGCAATTGCTTTTACATCTGCCATGATATTTTAGTTTTAAGTTTTTAAAAAAAATTGTTTTTATATGTGGACTTGGAAGCCTAAATTTATTTGGAAAGAAACCCTTTCCGAGGTACTATTCAGCAGCTGGTGTTTCTTCAGCAGCCGGTGCTTCTGGTGCCGCTTCAGCTGGTGTAGCTGGTGCTTCTTCAGGAGCCGCAGCAACTGCTTCTGTTGCAGCTGGAGCAGTAGAACCATTCTCGATATGATTTAACATAGCAGAGATTACGCGCTTAGCCGGAGATTGTAACAATCCAATAACTTCGCCGATAAGTTCATTTTTAGTTTTGATTTTAGTTAATGCAACTAATTTATCATCACCACTATAAACTTCTTCACCAATCAAAGCCGCTTTTAAAATAGGCATTGCGCTGTTGTTTTCTTTTCTGAAAGCAGAAATAATAACAGCTGGTTCTTTTGGTGAATCAGAAAACATTAAAGCGGTTACATTATGCAAAGAATCGTAGATGCCTGCATATTTTTCGTCGCCTAAGCTTTCTAATGCTTTTTTAATTAAAGTGTTTTTAGCCACTTTCATCTCTACATTTTTTTCAAAACATACGCGACGAAGTGTGCTAACTTGTTCTACTGTTAACGATTCTGTATCGGTAACGTAAAAGTTAGAATATTGAGAGAATTTCTCTTTTAAAAGTTCTATTACTTCTGTTTTTTGAGCTGGTGTCATGTTCTAATTTTTTTAAGTTGAATAATACTGCAGTGTCAATTAAGAAACTACACTTTTTGTGTCAACAATAATACCAGGGCTCATGGTACTTGCCATGCTGATACCTTTTAAATAAGTGCCTTTTGCAGTAGTTGGTTTCATACGTACCAAAGCGTTGATAAGCTCTTGAGCATTTTCAGCGATTTTTGTTGGTTCAAATGAAACACGACCGATAGAAGCATGAATGATACCTGCTTTGTCAACTTTGAAAGCAATTTTACCACCTTTAACATCTGTTACTGCATTAGCAACATCGTTAGTTACGGTACCTGTTTTAGGATTTGGCATTAAGTTACGCGGACCTAATACTTTACCTAATTTACCAATTTTAGGCATTACAGATGGAGTAGCGATGATTACATCGATATCGGTCCATCCGCTTTCAATTTTTTGAACGAATTCGTCTAAACCCACGAAATCAGCGCCCGCATTTTTTGCTTCTGCTTCTTTATCTGGAGTACATAACACTAATACGCGTTTTGTTTTACCAGTACCGTGCGGTAAGCTTACTGTTCCACGAATAGCTTGATCCGCTTTCTTAGGGTCAACGCCTAAACGGATGTGCATATCTACAGAACTATCAAATTTTGTGCAGTTCAATGATTTTACTAACTGAGATGCTTCAGCTAATGTATGAACTTTATTATTGTCGAATTTAGCTTCTACAGCTTTTCTTTGTTTACTAAGTGCCATTGTTACAAATGTTTTTAAAGATTAAGACAATGGATTAATTCCAAGGAGCGTTGCCCTCAACAATCAAACCCATACTACGTGCCGTACCCGCAACCATGCGCATAGCACTTTCTACCGTAAAGCAGTTTAAATCAGCCATTTTATCTTTAGCGATCTCTTCTACTTGTGACCAAGTTACTTTGCCCACTTTGTTACGATTTGGCTCTTTAGAACCTTTTTGCAACTTAGCATGTTCCATTAATTGAACCGCTGCTGGAGGAGTTTTGATGACAAAATCGAATGATTTGTCTGAGTAAACAGTGATTAAAACAGGTAATACTTTACCCATTTTGTCTTGTGTGCGAGCATTGAATTGCTTGCAGAATTCCATGATGTTAACACCTTTAGAACCTAATGCAGGTCCGATTGGTGGCGCTGGATTGGCTTGGCCGCCTTTACATTGCAGCTTTACAAAGCCTGAAATTTCTTTAGCCATGTTTCTTTTTTTTGGTTTTAGCGAGTGTTTAAATACTCTCCCAAATGCAATTATATTAAAGAGCACTCTGAGAATGAGGGTGCGAAGGTACGTTTTTTTTCTATTCCAACATCAATTTTTTATTTTTTTCTTCTAAAGCATAGTCTTTTTTACTATTATTTATCATGAATTGAACCTTTGTACCTGTTATTTAATTAGTTACCTTTGCCAAAATTTTAATCCCAAATCATATGAAAGAAGTTTATATAATCTCTGCCGTTCGTACGCCGCTAGGAAGCTGGGGTGGTTCTTTGAAAGATTTTTCTGCTACCCAATTGGGTGCCATCGCTATTAAAGGAGCGGTAGAAAAAGCAGGTATTGCTCCTGCCGATGTACAAGAAGTATTAATGGGCTGTGTATTACAAGCTAATGTGGGGCAAGCTCCAGCTCGACAAGCAGCTAAATTTGCAGGTTTGCCAGATGCTGTTAATTGTACTACTATTAATAAAGTGTGTGCTTCGGGTATGAAAGCAATTGCGCAAGCGGCACAAGCTATTTTATTGGGCGATGCTGATGTAGTGGTTGCTGGTGGTATGGAAAGTATGAGCAATGTGCCTTTCTACAGTCCTACCATGAGATGGGGTAGTAAATATGGCAATGTAAGCATGATTGATGGTTTGGCTAAAGATGGCTTAACCGACGTTTACCACAATTACCCAATGGGAAATGCTGCTGATTTGTGCGCTCAAGAAATTGGTTTTTCTAGAGAAGAACAAGATGCTTTTGCCATCGAAAGTTATAAAAGAAGTCAAGCTGCTATTGAAGCAGGAAAATTTGAAGCAGAAATCATACCGGTAGCAATACCTTCTAAAAAAGGGGATCCTACATGGTTCTCAAAAGATGAAGAACCTTTCAATGTAAAATTTGATAAAATTGCTGGCTTACGACCTGCCTTTACTAAAGAAGGTACCGTAACCGCAGCAAATGCATCTACTATGAATGATGGTGCAGCAGCCTTAGTGTTGATGAGTAAAGAAAAAGCAGAAGCAATGGGTTTGAAACCTATCGCTATCCTTAAAGGCTATGCTGATGCAGAGCAAGCGCCAGAGTGGTTTACAACAGCTCCAGCAGTAGCGGTACCAAAAGCAATTGCTAAAGCTGGATTGAAAAAAGAAGATATTAGTTTTTATGAACTCAACGAAGCATTTAGCGTTGTTGGTTTAGCAAATATGAAACTGTTAGGCATTACCCCTGAGCAAACCAATGTTAATGGCGGTGCAGTATCCTTAGGGCATCCCTTGGGTTGTAGTGGCGCACGTATTGTAGTAAGCTTAATTCATGTCTTACATCAAAACAAAGCGAAATATGGTGCTGCAGGTATTTGTAATGGCGGTGGCGGTGCTAGCGCGGTAGTTGTTGAAGCATGCTAATATTATTGTTATTATAAACAAAAAAGTCGTTGCGAAGCAACGACTTTTTTTTATGTCATTTATTTTTTTGATTGAAGATAGGCTTCTAATGCTATTAGCGAATAACTACTTAAATTTTGATTGGCTTGCAGTCCTCCTTTTTGTGCCGCCATCACACCGTAATAAATATCGTCACAGCCTTCTATGCTATGGGCATCTGGATTGATAGACAAATGCACGCCTTTTTCTATCGCATAAGGTATCCATTCCCAATCGATGTCTAATCTTCGCGGATGGGCATTAATTTCTATCGCAACCTTATGTTGTGCACAAGCATCAATAATGGTTTTATGGGCAACGGGATAGCCTGGTCGAGAAAGCAGCAATCGACCAGTAAGATGGCCAAGTATAGTGGTTCTCGGATGAGCAATAGCGGTTAATAAACGTGCCATAGCTTTTTCTTCACTCATCTTCAAATTGCTATGCACAGAAGCAATTACTAAATCTAAACTTGCCAATACTTCGTCGTTATAATCTAATTGTCCATCGTTGAGAATATCGACTTCTATACTTTTTAAAATTTTAAAAGGTGCTAAGCGCTCATTCAATTTGTCAATTTCTTTGTGCTGAGCTATAATGCGCTCCGGACTCAAACCATTGGCATAAAACGCAGCTTGCGAGTGATCGCTAATCACTAAGTATTCCAAGCCTTTCGCTTTAGCGGCTTCTGCCATTGCCTCTAAGGTATGGGCGCCATCGCTCCAGGTAGAGTGACTATGAATGATGCCTTTAATATCGCTTACTTGAATAAGCGATGGCATTGATTGCCCCAATCGTTTTGGATCTGTTCTTAAGCAAGCTTCTAGGTATGGCAATTGATGCTGTTCAAAAATTGCCGCCTCCCTATCCGTAGTTTCGGGTAAGGTATAGCGTTCGGTAAAAGCTTCCAAAAATGCGACACTACAAGAAGTTTTAAATAAAGTAGTGTATATATTTTCCTTGTTACAGCTATGAAATTGAAAAGGAATTTGTTGTGGCCATTGCACCCACAATATAGATTCTTGTTCATTTATTTGAAGCGCTTCAAATGTACTTAGCCACTTTTTTAAGGTCGGCATAGGCACATCACAAACAAAATCTATTTGCTGAAGGGTAGGGTCTTGCATGCGATACGCACCACTCATTAAAAAAGTAGCATCAGGAAAGGAGGCTTGAAGTAGCGGTTGGATAGCCAAAGCGCTTTGGTGTGCCTCGGCCCACAAAAACCATCCTTGCTGTTGTTGTATAAATTGAATTTGTTGTAAGATGCTTAATTGTGTTTTTTCTCCAAAACCTTTTAGCCCCAAGAGTCTATTTTCTTGACAAGCATATTGCAATTCACCGACACTTTCAATCTGTAACTCTTTCCACAAGACTGCAATTTTTTTGGGGCCTAAGCCTTTTATCTGCATAATGTCTAAAATACCCGGAGGGGTTTGTAGAATCAGTTCTTCTAGCGGAGCCAAGGTGCCGCTTTGTAGTAAAGCGCAAATTTTTTCTGCATGTGCCGAACCAATTCCACGAATGCTGGCAATGGCCGACTGTTCCATTTGAGCAAGGGGTGTAGCCCACTTGTCGATAGTGAAAGCAGCACTTGAATAACTTTTTACTTTAAAACTATTTTCGCCATGCAAATCGAGCAACTTGGCATATAACTCGAAGCAATCGGCAATTTGATGATTGGTCATGAGCTAAGATTAATTAGAAAGACAATGGTTTACCCATTCGAGCACCAAAGCAAATTGTTGTTCTCTATCGAGATGTGTATTGTCTAAAACGCGGGCATCCTCAGCTTGTCGCAGCGGACTCTCTGCTCGGTTACTATCAATATAATCACGGAGTTCTAAATTGTGGCGTACTTCATCGATACTGATATGCGGATTGATGGCATACAATTCATCAAAGCGTCTTAAGACTCTAGTTTCAGGGTCGGCCGTCATGAATATTTTTAATTCAGCTTTAGGAAATACTACCGTGCCAATATCTCTGCCGTCCATTACAATGCCTTTTTTAGCCCCCATCACTTGTTGTTGGGCTACAGCAAAATGGCGTACCTCTTTGATAGCGGCTACCTCACTTACTTTATCGGCAACTAAAAGTTCGCGTATTAAGTGCGCTACATTTTCGCCGTTCAAAAAAATTTCAGATTGCTTAGTTGCATTATTAAGTTCAAAATGCAATTCGATGTTTTGAAGAGCTGCTTCTATAGCTTGATGATTGGATAAGGCTACACTATTGCGTAAAAAATAGAGCGTAATAGCTCTATACATGGCGCCGGTATCGATAAAGGTATACGACAACTGCGTAGCCAGTCGTTTGGCAAGCGTGCTTTTTCCACAAGAAGAAAAGCCATCTATAGCAATGATAATTTTTTTAGTAGACATGCAAATTGTAATTACTACAAATGTAAAAGAATGTATTGATATTTGAAATTATAGTAAGCAATTCGAATAGTATTCAAAAACTCAAACTTGCTTTACAATAAAAAACCACATCAATCGATGTGGTTTTTGTTTTATTTTTTAGCTATTATTATTCAGCAAAATATTTGTGGAAATAAGGAATTGTTTCGATGCCTTTGAAATAATTAGCCACATCATATTTTTCGTTTGGCGAATGGATATTATCATTATCTAAACCAAAGCCCATCAATACGGTTTTAAGGCCTAATACGCGTTCAAATAAGGCAATGATTGGAATACTTCCACCACCACGCGTAGGAATAGGATCTTTGCCAAAAGTAGTTTGAATAGCTTTAGACGCTGCTTGGTATGCTTTGCTATCAGTAGGAGTAACTACAGGCTCGCCACCATGGTGTGCTGTAACTTTTACTTGTACACTTGCCGGTGCAATACCTTCAAAGTGTTGTTGGAAGATAGCTGCTATTTCATCGCTGCTTTGGTGTGGCACTAAACGCATTGATATTTTTGCAAATGCTTTAGATGGCAATACAGTTTTTGCACCTTCGCCCGTATAGCCTCCCCAAATGCCATTCACATCTAAGGTTGGTCGTGTGCCCGTGCGCTCTAAAGTGGTATAGCCCTTTTCGCCCCATACATCTGCTACGCCCAATTCGTTTTTATATTCATTCAAATCAAAAGGAGCATTGTTAAGCGCTGTTCTATCGGCATCGCTTAAATTTTCTACTTTATCATAAAAAGCTGGAATAGTGATATGATTATTTTCATCGTGTAAAGAAGCAATCATCTTACATAAGATATTGATAGGATTGGCAACGGCACCGCCATAAACACCACTGTGCAAATCGCGATTAGGACCCGTTACTTCCACTTCCATATAGGCCAATCCACGCAAGCCTGTTTCTAAACTAGGGTGCTCCATACTGATCATAGAAGTATCAGAAACCAATACGATATCTGCTTTTAATTTTTCTTTATTGTTTTCTAAGAACATGCCCAAATTACTACTTCCTACTTCTTCTTCTCCTTCAATCATTAGTTTCACATTGCAAGGAAGGGTATTCGTTTTAGCCATAACTTCTAAGGCTTTTACATGCATAAACATTTGTCCTTTATCATCACACGCACCACGAGCAAATATTTTACCATCTTTAATCACCGGTTCAAAAGGACCGCTATGCCAAAGGTCTAATGGGTCGGCAGGTTGCACATCGTAGTGACCATAAACCAATACGGTTGGTTTTGCAGGGTCAATGATGATTTCGCCATAAACAATAGGGTGACCATCGGTAGGGCAAATTTCTGCATGCGTGCAGCCAGCTTGTAATAAGCTTGCCTTGACAGCGTCGGCGCAACGTGCTACATCACCTTTATATTGACTATCAGCACTGATAGACGGAATGCGTAAGAGGTCTAATAATTCGTTAAGAAAACGATCTTGATGTTGTTGTTGGTAGTCTTTCCAAACTTGCATAGTAGATAAATTTTGAAGCCAAAAGTAAGTAAATGATTGCTAAAACGTGAATAGATGCGCTAGAAATCTTTCCTGATTTATCGCATAATTCGCCTAGAATTCAATATTTTCGATAATAAAAAAAATAGTGTACCTTTGTCCACTTATAAAAAAATTAACTTTACTATCTTATTTCTATGAAGTTATCTCAATTCAAATACGACCTTCCGTTAAATCTTATCGCGCAGCATCCTGCAAAATCGAGAGAGGAGAGCCGTTTGATGGTCGTGCATCGTAACACGGGAAAAATTGAACACAAAGTATTTAAAGATATCATCGATTACTACGACGATAGAGACGTAATGATTGTGAATAATACCAAAGTTTTTCCTGCTCGTTTGTATGGTAAGAAGGAAAAGACAGGTGCGCAAATCGAAGTGTTTTTATTAAGAGAATTAAACAAACCTAATCGTTTGTGGGATGTAGTTGTTGATCCTGCAAGAAAAATACGCGTAGGTAACAAATTATATTTTGGTGATAATGATGAGTTGGTAGCAGAAGTTATTGATAATACTACCTCTAGAGGTCGTACGATTCGTTTCTTATATGATGGCGATGATGCAGGCTTTAGAGATAAATTAGAATTATTGGGCGAAACACCCTTGCCGCGTTATATCAAACGCACGCCCGATGAAATGGATAAAGAGCGTTACCAAACGGTATTTGCTAAATACGAAGGCGCTGTTGCAGCACCTACAGCGGGTATGCACTTTAGTAGAGAATTGATTAAGCGTTTAGAAATTAAAGGTATCCGTTTTGCAGAAGCTACCTTACATACTGGTTTAGGTACTTTCCGTCAGATTGAAGTAGAGGATTTATCGAAACATAAAATGGATGCTGAGTACTTTAAAGTAGATGATTATGCTTGTAAAGTAGTGAACAGAGGTATTGAAGAAAAGAGAAAAGTTTGCTCTATTGGTACCACTACCTTGCGTGCTTTAGAAAGTTCGGTTACCGCTCAAGGTTTATTAAAACCAACAGAAGGATGGACTAATTTATTCATTCATCCACCACACGATTTTTCTATCAACAATTCCTTAGTTACTAATTTCCATTTGCCAAAAACAAGTTTAATGATTATGACCTGCGCATTTGCTGGATATGATATAACAATGGAAGCGTATCATACGGCTATCAAAGAAAAATATCGTTTCTTTAGCTATGGCGATGCCTTGTTAATAATTTAATAAAAACTGAAAATTATAAAAAAAGCGTACCAACACGGTGCGCTTTTTGTATTTTTGTAGGCATTCAATCAACAACTATGAATACTAAAATTCACGACATTATAAGCGCCTCCATTTCGGTGAAGCAACAAGTGCTTGCCGATACGCAATTACTTCAAGAAATAGATGCTGCAACACAGGCTTGCATTACGGCTTTGAAAAATGGCAACAAACTATTGTTTTGTGGTAATGGGGGTAGTGCTGCAGATGCACAACATCTAGCTGCCGAATTTACAGGTCGTTTTTATTCCGATCGTAAGGCATTGCCTGCAGAGGCCTTGCATTGCAATACCTCATATCTTACAGCTGTAGCCAATGATTATAGTTATGATGTGGTATATAGTAGAATGGTAGAAGGTATAGCAAAAGAAGGTGATGTTTTAATTGGCTTAAGCACTTCGGGTAATTCAAAAAATATTGTAAAAGCATTGGAGCAAGCAAAGGCTATGGGTGTTTGCACCATTGGCTTTACGGGAGCTGGTGGCGGTGCCATGAAATCATTAAGCGATCATTTAATTGCCGTGCCTAGTAAGGATACGCCTCGTATTCAAGAAGCGCATATCTTAATAGGTCATATTATTTGTGAATTGTCTGAAGCAGCATTAGTATCTTAAGCATGGAATCTATTATGAATATAGCAAAAGGTGGGGGCTGGACATTGTTTTTAGACCGAGATGGGGTAATTAACAAAGAGCAAGAAGGCACTTATGTAACAAGGTGGGAAGAGTTTGAATTTCTACCAGGGGTATTAGCTGGATTGTCTGAGGTAAGACCGTATTTTGATAAAATAATTATAGTAACCAATCAGCGTGGGGTAGGGAAAGGAATAATGAGTGTAGCAACGCTGAAAGAAATACACTCAAAGATGCGCGCATGTTTTACAGAGGCGGGCGTGCATATCGATAAAGTATATAGTGCAATAGCATTGGCAAGTGACGATATCAATAGAAAGCCGAATACGGGAATGGCCATGCAAGCAAAAGAAGATTTTGATAGTATCGATTTTAAAAAAAGCGTTATGATTGGAAATAATTTGTCGGATATGGAATTTGGTAAACGGATGGGTATGAAAACCGTTTTTTTAACCACTACCAAGGGTAAAATGGAGCTGCCCCATGAATTAATTGATATGCAATGTGATTCTTTGCAAGAATGGTGCAATTGCATTGATAATCAGGCACTTGAAGTACATTAAAAGAACAACGCAGCTGCTGTAAAATGGGTTCTAAAATCCCTTAAAAAGAAATTAAAAAATGTTTTTCAAATTTTTGAGGAATAAATAAATTTTTTTTTATACCTTTGCAGTCCTTAAAAAATATGGCAAAACAGTCCTTAATCAAACAAGATGGCGTAATCGTCGAAGCATTATCTAATGCTATGTTCCGTGTACGCTTAGAAAATGGGCATGAAATACTTGCTACAATCTCTGGAAAGATGCGCATGCACTACATTCGTATCCTACCAGGCGACAAAGTGGGAGTAGAGATGAGCCCTTACGATTTGACTCGTGGCCGTATTATATATCGATATAAATAAACAATTAAAATAACCAGCAATGAAGGTTAGAGCATCCATAAAAAAACGCAGTGAAGACTGCAAAATCGTACGCCGCAAAGGCAGATTATATATTATTAACAAGAAAAATCCTCGTTTTAAACAACGTCAGGGTTAAACTTATTTTTTTAATTTAAATTTTGAATTATACATGGCTCGTATAGCTGGTATTGATCTTCCGAAAAACAAACGTGGTGAGATAGGTCTCACTTACATCTACGGTATTGGCCGCAGCACTGCACAGTACATTCTTGACAAAGCATCTATTAGTTTAGATAAAAAAGTTAATGAGTGGAACGATGATGAGCAAACTGCCATTCGTAACATTATCAACGCTGAATTTAAAGTAGAGGGACAATTACGTTCTGAAGTTCAGATGAACATCAAGCGATTGATGGATATCGTATGTTACCGTGGTTTACGTCATCGTAAAGGGCTTCCATTACGTGGACAACGTACTCGTACTAACAGTCGTACTCGTAAAGGAAAACGTAGAACGGTTGCGGGTAAAAAGAAAGTCGCTAAAAAATAGAACACCCACTATAACAACTGTTGCATGGCCGGATCTGCAGGGTGTTGCAAGGAGGCATGTAATGGGGTCGATTTCGGTTGACTTATATTTTATTGATTACCTTTTATTAAAATTAAAATGGCAAAAGCACAATCAGGCAAAACCGCTGCTAAAAAGCGCGTAGTAAAAGTAGAGCCACATGGTGATGCGCATATCAATGCAGCATTCAACAATGTGATCATTAGTTTAACCAACAAATCGGGTCAAGTTATTTCTTGGTCATCTGCTGGTAAAATGGGTTTCCGTGGTTCTAAAAAGAACACCCCTTATGCAGCACAAATGGCAGCACAAGATTGCGGTAAAGTAGCAATGGATGCTGGTTTGAAAAAAGTAGACGTATTTGTAAAAGGCCCTGGAGCTGGTAGAGAAGGTGCTATTCGTGCTTTAGCAAATATGGGTATCGAAGTAACTTCTATCAAAGATATTACTCCATTACCACACAACGGTTGCCGTCCTCCGAAAAAACGTCGCGTATAATCTTAATTAACCTTTTTCAGTATAAGCGAATTGGATCCACTTTTCCGATTTTTACAAGAGACAATTCGCAATTTTTAAAAATCGATAAAACAAAAACAACATGGCTCGTTACACAGGACCCAAAAACAGAATTTGCCGTATCTTCGGAGAACCTATTTTAGGATCAGGCAAAGACTTAGCAAAAAACAGTAATCCTCCGGGACAACATGGCCCATCTCGCAAACGTAAAACGTCATCTGAGTATGCTATCCAATTAAAAGAAAAACAAAAAGCAAAATACACTTACATGGTATTGGAAAAACAATTCCGTAATACTTATGTAGAAGCTTCTCGTTTGAAAGGTGCAACTGGTGAAAATCTAATCAAATTATTAGAAGCTCGTTTAGACAATACCATCTATCGTATGGGTATTGCTCCAACGCGTCCAGCAGCTCGTCAAATCGTATCTCACAAACACATTATGATTAACGGAGAGATTGTAAATATCCCTTCTTATCGTTTGAAACCAGGAGATGTGATTGAAATTAAACCAAAATCAAAAGTAAATCCTTCGATTTCTTCTTTGATTGGTCCAAAAAATCCTAAAATTTCTTGGGTTGAATTTAATGAGAAAGAAATGAAAGGTACCTACTTAGCGCATCCAGAGCGTGAAAATGTTCCTGAAAATATTAAAGAGCAACTAATTGTAGAGTTGTACTCTAAATAATCTTTTGAGTAATTGCTTCTTCATCAAGAAGCAATTACTTATTTTAAAAATTAACAATCAAACTCAAAATTCATACTATATGGCTATATTGAATTTCCAAAAACCGGACAAAATTGTTTTACAAAAAACAACTGAGTTTGAAGCTCAATTCGAGTTTCGTCCTCTAGAACCAGGTTATGGTGTAACGATTGGAAATGCATTACGTAGAGTATTGCTTTCTTCATTAGAAGGATTTGCTATTACATCTATCAAAATTGCTGGTGCAGATCATGAATTTGCAACCATCAAAGGTGTTTTAGAAGATGTAACTGAAATTATATTAAACTTAAAGCAAGTTCGTTTTAAACGAGTAGCGGATAGCGATGTTACTACAGAGCGTTTAAGCTTAAACTTAAAAGGTAATAGCGTATTTACAGCAGGTATGATAGGTGAGCAAACAACCAATTTTGAGGTGATGAACCCAGAATTAGTTATTTGTACTATGGAGCCTTCTACTAATTTCCAAATTGAAATCAATTTAGGAAAAGGTAGAGGATATGTGCCTTCTGAAGAAAACCGTGCAAAAGATGGTTCTTTAGGCGTTATCGCTATCGACTCTATTTTTACACCGATCAAAAATGTAAAATATACCATCGAAAATACTCGTGTTGAACAACGCACGGATTTCGAAAAATTAATCATGGAAATTCATACCGATGGTACAATTCACCCTGAAGAGGCAGTGAAAGAAGCATCTCGTATTTTGATCCAACATTTAATGATCATCACTGATGAGAACATTTCTTTAGACACTAAACGTGAAGAAAAAGAACATTTAGTAGATGAAGAAACATTGCAATTAAGAAAAATATTAAATACACCATTAGAAGATTTAGAATTATCGGTGCGTGCATTTAATTGCTTAAAAGCAGCAAAAATTAATTCTTTAAGCGAGTTAGTACATTATACTCAAGAAGAATTAATGAAATTCAGAAATTTCGGTCAAAAATCATTATCAGAAATCGAGCAAATGTTAATCGACAGAGGCTTATCATTCGGTATGGATTTAAACCGTTTAAACTTAAGAGACTAATTTTTTAACCTAAGTACTGCGTATCCCTTGACACGGTGCGTGGGAAGCTGAAAAGCAAAAATCAATTTATATGCGTCACGGAGATAAAATCAAAAATTTAGGTCGTACTCAATCGCACAGAAAAGCGTTGATGTCTAACATGGCAGTATCCTTGTTTCAACACAAGCGTATCACCACTACATTGGCTAAAGCAAAAGCATTACGTGTATATGCAGAGCCATTAATCACAAGATGTAAAGTAGATACTATGCACAATCGTCGTGTAGTTTTCTCTTATTTACAAGATAAAGAATCTATCAATGAATTATTTGGTGTTATTAGCGATAAAGTAGCTAATCGTCCAGGTGGTTATACTCGTATCATCAAATTACCTCGTCGTATGGGGGATGCTGCTGATATGGCAATGATTGAATTAGTTGACTTTAACGAATTATATGTTAAAGAATCTAAAGACACGGCTAAGAAAACACGTCGTAGTAAAAAAGCAACTGCTCCAAAAGCAGCTCCAGTAGCAGCAGCACCTGTTGAAGAAACACCAGCTGTTGAAAACGAGGCAACGGAAGCAAATGATGCTCCAGAAGCAAGTGATGCTCCAGAAGCAAGTGCTGAATAATAAAATTCAATTTACTTTTAATAAAAAATCACCCAAATTTGGGTGATTTTTTTTGTGTATTTTTTCTGTTTTATTTACTTAATTTGTATCTTTCCCTATAATTTAAATTTTATTAAGATCGTTTCTTTTTCTATGAAAAATAATATCAATAAAGCTGCTCTAATACTACTTACTATTTTATGCACTTCTATTGCAAATGCGCAATATACAGTAAGAGAGTACTTTGCCAGTGTAGCACGTTCTAATGAGCCTTTTCGCCCATTGCAACGCATAGAGTTGGGATATGGCTTTTACAATATGAATACGGCTAATTTTCAATTTGATTATAACAAAACGGATGTTAATAATCAATTGATTGATACGTATTATGTAGCAACCATGAAGCCTACGGCTGCTATGAGTGCTTCTTTTGGTTTACATTTCCCAATTGCCATGTTGCGCAACAGAGGAGTAGTAGCAGTGGCAACCACGTTTGCCTATAATAAAATGGATTACGAAACAGATAAATTTTACCTTACGTCGACTAATTATCTAACGTATAAATTTGCAACAACCCAGTTGGCTGCTCGTTTAGGCGTTGATCTTATGGTGGGCAATCACGGTGTTTTAGATAAATCAAAGCCTACCTGTTATACGATCGGCTTAGGTTTGGCTCCTACTCAATTTAACATGACGCCTAGCATAATAGGTACAGATGGTAAAACAACTACTGGAGATGCACTTTCAAAAATGAAAATGCAACCTTATATAAAAGCTGAAATTGGCTTTATGGCAGGTTTGAATTTTAAATTAAGAGCTACCTATTCTTTTGGTCGAACCGATATAATGCGCATTACTACTCCAAGTGCAGTGCCTGCTAGCTATCCTTTAGCTACTACTTTTCAGCTGCGTTCAAATTTAGAATTGGCTTTTATCATGATGCCATTATCTCCAGCTTGGAGAAAATCTCGTTGGTACTAAAATTCAAAGATTTACAAACAAATATTTATACTAAATTTTCATGAAAAAAATATTTTTAAGCATACTTGCAGCGGTGGCTATGCCTACTGCTTTTGCGCAATTTAAGTGTGAAACCGACAAGGTTAATAATGCACTCATTAAACAGTATCCACAGATACAAGTAGATATGGATCGTTTTAATACCGAATTTGATTTGTATATGAAGGCGATGGCTAAGAGCAATTTAGCTAAGACTACTGCTTTTGGTGACACGATGCACATACCTATTGTTTTTCATATCATCCATAATTACGGTTCAGAATATGTTGCAGATACCATCGTTTATCAAACGGTGGCACAAATGAATTTGATGTATAATTCGTTGCAGCCTGACACGATTGATGTGATTACGCCTTTTAAAAAATATTTAGGCAAAGGGAATATTTTATTTCACTTAGCGCAAAAAGATCCAAATGGGAATCCAACTAACGGTATTACCCGTCGTATTTCGCAATTATACAATCAAGGTACAGACCAAGCAAAATTAGATGGTTGGCCTAACAATAAGTATATGAATATATGGATAATAAACACTTTTGATGCTTCACATAGTGGTGCTGCTGCTTATGCCTATAGACCACAAAATGCTGCCTTTATTCCATATTACGATGGCGTGATCTCTTTAGCTAGTTATATAAATGCCGATAATACAATGTCGCATGAAGTAGGTCATAGTCTTAATTTGTCGCATGTTTGGGGGAATACAAATAATGCGGGTGTTGCTTGTGGGGATGACAATGTAGATGATACACCTCCAACTATTGGACATAATCCTGTGGGTTGTGTGCCGTCGGCTTTATATGATGTTACTTGTGCTACCAACTATATTAAAAACGGTATCGATTACCCTGATACAGTGAATGCTCAGAATGTAATGGATTATACATATTGCTCAAAAATGTTTACACAGTTGCAAATGGTTCGTTGTAGAGCTTCTTTGAGTGCTACAACAGCTGGTAGAAATAATTTATGGAGTGCGGCTAATCTTAGTGCTACAGGTATTTTAAATACACCTACTGATCTTACCCCTATTGCTGATTTTTCTGCAAGCAAATTATGGAGTGTATTAGGTGTTGCATTGCCAATAACTATAAACTTTAAAAATCAATCTTGGAGAGATACCGTATCGAGTGTGCGATGGACATTCTCTAATAACCCTACTATAAGTACAACAACCAATACAAGCGTAGCTAATTTATTTAATTCACCAGGTTGGGTTTCTGTTAAGCTTGTTGCTACAGCAAATTCGGGAAAAGATAGCATCACTAAAAATCATTATTTATATATAGCCGATACTGCTGCCATTGTTCCAGGTAACTACGTACAGAAATTTAATAATGCAGATACCAATACGTTCCCTTGTATTAACTATTTTGAAAATAGTTTTAAATGGGAATATGTGAATGGTGTTGGCTATGACGACAATAGCTGTATTCGTTATAATAATTTTGATACTAGAACAGGGAATGCGGCAAAAATAGGTAAGCCTGAATTTGACTATGACGATTTTTTCACGCCTGGTTTTGATTTTACCAATGTGCCTTCATCTGCTCCTCTTACTATGAGTTTTTATAGTAGTGGTGCCTATAGAAATACCGCACAAGCAGATGTGCTAGATGTATATGCTACAAAAAATTGGGGTATCAGTTGGACCAAACTACCAGCAGGGTCACTTACCAACAATAGCTTAAGCAATAATGGTATGCGCACTACGGCCTTTTCGCCTACTGCTGCAAATCAATGGCAATTGCAAACTTTAGATTTGAGTAGTTATAAAGGTAGCAATCATGTGTATTTTAGATTTAGATATACACCAAGTATAGATAATAATGATTTAGGTGCCGGTAATCATTTTTATTTAGATAATTTACAAATCACGCAATTCCCATTGGGTGTAGACGCAACGCTATTAAAAGGACAACAAGCTATAGTAGCTCCAAATCCTGCGAGCCAAACTGCCTATGTAACTTTAGTTGGATTAAATAACGAAACTGTTCACATTCAACTAGTAGATATTACGGGTAGTGTAGTTGCTTCTTTACAAGTACCAGTTCAAGAAGATCGAAAAGTTGTAGCTATTCCTGTTGCTCATTTAGCAAAAGGAATGTACATGATTCGTATGCAATCTAGTACCTTTAATCAAGCTGATAAATTAATTATTCAATAATATGCGTATTATTTTATTAGGGCTTATTAGTATCCTATTGTTGATTTCATGCGGCACGGCACAGCCAAGCATGAAACAAAGTGCTGAGCTCGAGGAATCGAGTAGTAAAGGCCAAAGAGCTACTAAGAAAATAGATAAGGCAGATGCCGAATTTTAGCATCTGTATAAAGCCTTTCTTGCACTGCAGAGCAGTATTTCATGTAATCTTATAAAATAGGTTTCCTATGCCTAATAGTTATGAAATAAAGCAAGAAAAGTGTTCAATAATTTAGTTTAAATTTGAAGTAATATTTTGCAAACATCCATTAGGGTGTTTGCATTTTTGCAATATATTTGCAATATAAAAGCAAAATAAATCAAAACCAATGATCAGAAAAAGCATCTACGTATTCACTGTCCTATCGCTATGTGCTCACTTTGCACATGCTCAAGCAAAGAAAAAAATCAATGTCTTATTTTTAGGCAATAGCTATACTTTTTATAACAACTTACCTCAGCTCATTAAAGATATTGCCAATGCCAATGGCGATACTTTATTGTTTGACAGTAACTGTCCGGGTGGATATACATTTGCAAATCATTTTAACGATGCCACCAGCATTTCTAAAATAAAAGCGCAAGCTTGGAATTATGTTGTTTTACAAGCTCAAAGTCAAGAGCCCTCCTTTTCACCCGGACAAGTGGTGGCTCAAACCTTACCTTATGCTATTAAATTAGATAGCTTAGTAAAACGCGCCAATGTCTGTGCGCAATCCGTTTTTTTTGAAACCTGGGGTAGAAAAAATGGCGATGCATCTAATTGTGCGGCTTATCCACCAATATGCACCTATACGGGCATGCAAGATCGTTTGCGAGCATCCTACAAATTATTTGCCGATACCACTAAAAGCATTATGTCTCCTGTAGGGGAGGCTTGGCGCAAATCTATCGCGAATAAACCGAACTTACAATTATATAATGCCGATGAAAGTCACCCCGTAATCGAAGGCTCCTATTTAGCAGCTTGTGTATTTTATGAAGTATTGTTTCGTAAAAGTATAGTTGGCAATACGTATACAGCTGGACTAACAGCAACGAATGTTGCATTTCTGCAACAAATAGCCCATAGTGTGGTGAATGATAGCTTGTTGGTATGGAATATTGGGAAATATAACCCTTGTCCCACCGCCGGCATTATACATGAGGGATTGCGTGCACCAGTAACCATATATCCCAATCCCGCTCAAACGGTATTATATACCAATGCTCATTTGCCCTATAAAATCTATGATGTGCTAGGGAAAATATGCGTATCAGGAGATAGAAGCGAGGTTATTCCTATAGAAACCCTACAAAGTGGCATCTATTATCTTGAATTGATGGAAGCTAATACTACCCAAAGATTCCAATTTGTTAAAGAATAAGTACCAATAATGAATCATTTGAGCATTTCTGAGCAAATAGCCAACTATTTGGCAAGCTTAGCGCCCTCTAAAAGGGCAGAAATGCAGCTATTAGACCAACTGATAAGAAATACATGCCGGGTGCTCCGCTTTGGTTTTTAGATGGTAAAGATGCCAAAGGGAAAGCAGTCGCCAATCCCAATATTGGCTATGGCGCACTCCAATTAAAAAATAAGAGCGGAATGGGTAAGGATTTTTACCAAATAGGCCTCAGTGCCAATACCACGGGTATATCGGTATATATCGGTCTCGCGCTTGGCGAAGAAGCCGATTTTATAATTATTTTTATTTGCGATCAAGATCTAAAGTTTTTAGAGTAACCGTTTTTCATTAATTAGATTTCGGCTTTTTTGCTAAGCGTGTGTTATAAGCATTAAAATCAACTAATTTATAAAATTATATGCAATTCCCACGTATACTTGAGAAAACGTTTCACTACTAAATCCGGCAATTGTGTTGTTTTGGAGTCGCCAATTGCTCTCAGCTAATGATGCTTCGCCTCCTACTTTTAATGTGAACCTTTCCCACGATAACC
>CAMBYG010000025.1 GCA_945872085.1 Chitinophaga pinensis
ATTTTTGTAAGAACTTACGAAAGAGGTGTAGAAGATGAAACCTTAAGTTGTGGCACTGGTGTAACCGCAGCGGCCATAGCCCATAGCAACACAGCATTGGGCAAATTTGATATAGGCATTAAAACGCTGGGTGGTGATTTAAGTGTTCAATTTGAAAAAATAAGCCCAACCAATGCTATTAATGTTTGGCTTAAAGGCCCAATTCAGTTAGTTTTTAAAGGCAAGATCACCCTTCAACCATAAACTTGGACAAATAATTTGTAACTTGCCAAACAAACCATTCATAAAAATAAAAGCATGCTAAAAATTGGAGTTTGTGGCGCAGGCCATTTAGGAAAAATTCATATTCAACAGTGGAAAACAATAGAAGAGATTACTTTAGTAGGTTTTTACGAACCTAATGATCAGCATGCCGCTCAAGTAATCAGTGAATACCAAATTCCTAGATTTGATAGCTTAGAAGCTCTTCTTAAAGAAGTAGATGCACTTGATATCATTTCCCCTACCACCACCCATTTTGAAATTGCACAAAAAGCGCTTTCTACTGGCAAACATGTTTTTGTAGAAAAACCGTTAACTAATACGCTCGAAGAAGCAGCTACACTTGTGGAATTGGTTAACGAAGCCAATTTAAAATGTCAAGTAGGTCATGTAGAACGATACAATCCTGCATTTATGGCTTTAAACAATGCGCCTTTAAATCCCTTATTTATAGAAGCGCATCGCTTGGCGCAATTCAATCCAAGAGGCACCGATGTATCGGTTATTTTAGACTTAATGATTCATGATATCGATATTGTTTTGCATCTGGTTAAATCACCTGTAAAAAGAATTTCTGCTAGTGGCGTAGCTGTGATTAGCGAAACTGCAGACATTGCTAATGCCCGCATTGAGTTTAATAATGGCTGTGTTGCTAACTTGACCTCTAGCCGTATTTCACTTAAAAAAATGCGCAAATTGCGTATGTTTCAAAAAGACGCTTATATCGGTGTAGATTTTTTAGAGAAGAAAACAGAAATCGTTAAGTTAAAACCTGAAGATAGCTCCAAAGGTATGATGGATTTCCCTATTGAGTTACCCAGTGGAGATAAAAAAATCATATCGGTAGAATTACCCGAAATCCCTGCAGCAAATGCGATAAGAATGGAATTGTTAGAATTTGCAAAAGCCATTATAGAAGATAATCCCGTAAGAGTAAATGTTATAGATGGCTATCAGGCTATGGATGTGGCACATCAAATCTTGAAAAAAATGAGCCTTCACGAAGATGCACACAATACAAGTAATGACTAATACGTTTAAAATTAATATGCATTTACGTAGCACTATAGTTATTTTTTGTTTTTTGGGCTTATTGGCAAGTTGCAATCTCATTAACCCAAGCGAACCTATACCTACCTATGTTCAAATAGATTCTTTCCAATTCAAAACGAGCAATCAGGTATTGACAGGTACGGCGCGACAAAAAATCAATAGTGCTTTTGTATATTTAGACAATCAACTTATTGGGGCTTATGAACTACCTGCACGCATCCCAATTATAAGCACAAAAACAGGGCTCTTAAAAATAGCACCTGGTGTAATATTAAATGGCTTAAACGGCTTGCAATTGGCCTACCCTTTTTTCAAAACAGATACCATTTCATTAGCTTATCAACCAGGCACAATAAAAAAAATAACGCCAAGCTCTTCATACTACAGCGCTACCCTTTTTAAATGGCAAGAAGATTTTGAAGGGGGCAACACCTTTACTTCTGTTACAGGCGATACTACCTTAAATAGAACATTGAATCCGAGCGAAGTATTTGAAGGAGGGGCTTCTGGTAAATTGTATTTTAAAGCACCGCAACAAACAGCTCAAGTGATCAGTACAGCTACTTTTACGCTTCCGGTAACTGCATCGTATTTAGAGTTGCATTACAAAAACACCATAGATTTTCAAGTGGGCATTCAAGTTAGCTATGACCAAGGGGGTGTTTATTACGAATATATTACTGGTTTTAAACCTAAGAGCGAATGGAATAAAGTATATATCGACTTACAAAAATTTGCATCCAATAACAGAGGCTTGAATTACCGCATCATGATTCGTGCAGATTTGCCAAGTGGCATGAGTAGCGGATATGTATTATTTGACAATTTTAAAGTAGTTTCTTATTAACGCGCTTCACAACATACCTACCAAAAGAAAACAGGCTATACGAAATCTAGTAATACTAGATTTTTTTAGCGCTTTAATCGCTTGGTTTGTTTTTTGGATGTACCGCCAAAATGTGTTGGGATTTCATTCTTTCCAAAACACCTTGCAAGGCTTGCTGCCTAGAGATATCCTAATAGGCATTGTTGTCATCCCCTCTATTTGGCTTTTCATTTATCTTTTAAGTGGCACTTATTTCGACCTCTATCACAAATCTCGCTTGATAGAAATTAATAGAATCTTCATTGCAACTTTATTGGGTGGAATACTCATTTCTTTGTTCTTTTTCTCCAATGATAATGACCAATTTAAATATTTCATTAAAGTAACAGCTCGCTATATGCTACTGCATTTTAGCATTTTGTCTGTATTTAGATTTATACTCTTTCAACAGGTGAAAAAGAATATCCTTAACGGAGTTGTTCACTTTAAAACAGTTATCATTGGCGGCAATAGGAATGCGGTAAAGCTGTATCAAACCATTCAAGAAGAAAATAATCAAGATGGAAATTTATGTATTGGCTTCATAGCTTTGCAAGAAGATCAACATGATGAATTAGCTAATTACCTCCCCAAACTAGGTAATTTAAACAATCTTGAAAGTGTAATTGAAAAAAATGAAATTGAAGTGGTCATCATTTCCATGGATACTTCAGAGCATCATTTACTTAGTGATATTTTAATTCGCCTCAGTCATACCCCTTTGTTCATCAAAGTGCTTCCTGACCTATATGATTTCATATCTGGAGTTGTAAAAACAACGAGCATTAACGCAGCAGCATTAATTAATATCTATCCAGACCTTATGCCCGATTGGCAAAGAGTATGCAAAAGATTTATAGATATCCTTGTAAGTTCACTTGCCATCATCACTTTACTTCCCTTTTATATATTTATCATCTTACGTGTAAAACTTTCTTCAGCTGGACCAGTGCTATACAAACAAGAACGAATTGGCAAATATGGCATACCCTTTAATATTCTAAAGTTTAGATCTATGTTTATCAATGCAGAAGAAATGGGGCCTGCATTATCTAAAACCGATGATCCTAGAATTACTAATTGGGGCAAATTTATGCGCAAATGGCGTATCGACGAATTGCCTCAATTCTTTAATATCCTAAGGGGAGATATGTCTTTAGTGGGCCCTCGACCAGAAAGAAGCTTTTATATCAACCAAATTACCGCTACGCATCCACACTATAAATATTTGCACAAAGTAAAGCCAGGACTTACTTCTTGGGGTATGGTACAGTATGGCTATGCAGAAAATCTTGATCAAATGATTGATCGAATGAAATATGATTTGCTTTATATTGAAAATTGCTCTTTAGCATTAGATATAAAAATAATGCTGTACACGTTTAAAGTGTTATTTCAAGGCAGAGGGAAATAATACCATAGCTTCGGCTACTACAAAAAAACTACCTGTAACTAATAAAATATCTTCTGCATGCATTGCCTGCACAGCCTGTGCTACGCCATCAGCAACGGAAGAACAAACAATACCTTGCAAGCCCATAGCGTCTGCAACTTGCATTAAATCTTCACTAGGCAATGCTCTTGGTATAGCGGCAGCTACAAAATAATAGTTAGCTTCTTTAGGCAATAAAGCTAAAGCAGCTGCTACTTCTTTATCTTTTACAAAACCAATAACAAGATGTATTCTTTTTGCTTTTAATTGCTGTAATTGCTGCGCCACTATTTTTATACCCGCAACATTATGACCTACATCCATAATAACGCGGGGCGTTTGTTGAACGGTATGCCATCGACCCATAAAACCGGTAATGGACTTAATTTTAGAAAGCGCTTTTTGAATCGATTCTATAGTAATAGGCAGACCATAGTTGACTAAAATATCGCAAGCAGCCATCACTGTTTTTATGTTCTCTAACTGAAAATCGCCCTGCATATCGGTAATAATATCAGTAATTGTATGTTTACTTTTATGAACCACTTTCAAATATTGATGGGTAGCATCTACTTTGCTTCTTACTACATCATAAAACAAATTGGCTTCATACAAAGTACTTCCTTTTAAAAGCGATTGCTGCACAAAAACACTCATAGTTTCTTTATAAGCACTACCAATTAAGACAGGCACTTTGGGTTTCATAATCCCTGCTTTTTCAAACGCAATAGCCGTTTCCGTTTGGCCCAATAAATCGGTGTGGTCTAAACTAATATTAGTAATGATACTTAATATAGGAGTGATGATATTTGTACTATCTAAACGACCGCCCAAACCCGTTTCTATAACAGCAATATCAACAGCTTCTTTAGCAAAGTAATCAAATGCTAAGGCCACTGTAATTTCAAAAAAGGAAGGTTGAATGCTGGTGATTAAAGCGTAATGTTCATTTACAAAATCAACAACTGCTTGTTCGGCAATCATTACGCCATTGATGCGTATGCGCTCCCTAAAATCTAGAATATGAGGAGAGGTATACAACCCAACTTTATAATTACTCGTTTGTAAAATGCCGGCCAACATATTGCTAACACTACCTTTCCCATTGGTACCAGCTATATGTATCGACTTAAATTTTAAATGCGGATTTCCTATGGCATTACTTAAAGCAATAATATTATTTAAATCTGCTTTATAGGCTTTACTCCCCATTCTTGAGAACATAGGTAATTGTTCGAACAAAAATGTTAGCGTATTTTGATAGGAAGTAAAAGGTGCATCTTGATGGTCCAACATGCTTATTCTCTTAATGTAAAGGCGAAAGTTATTTTTCCAAATTGCTCCACAGGCGCATCTGCACTTTTATTAAAGCGAACTCTTGCAATTTTTTGTAAGGCTATAGATCTTAATTCTGGATTATCACAACTTACAATTTGTTTATTGGTAATTACACCCTCTCTATTAACCGTTATTCTAAATACCACCTTGCCGCTCTCTCTGAAAAAAGCTTCGGGTGCAGGATAAGCTACAATCGCACGCCCTTCTAATTCTGGCTTTACACCACCAGCACCTTGTCCCGGCGAACCCGTATAGTTTTTCGAACCTGACAAGCCACCAGCCACGCCCCTATCTCCGGCTCTTTGAGTATTCCCTTCACTTGCACCAGACTCATCTCCCATAGCATTATTGCCCCCTTTGCCCAAGGCACCTGATAAAATGTATTTTGGTTTAACTAGATTATTCGCAGCATTTCGTTGTGCACTATTTGCGCTTAATCGTTGATTGACTGGCACCTTAGTGGTAGATATAGCGGGTGCGTCTTGATCGGTAGTAGGGAAATCAATACTATTATTTGGAGATGCTGTACTTAAATCTTGTTGATTAGCTGGTGCCTCACTTGCTAAAGTTTGCTGGTCGCCAAAGCCATTTTCATCTACACCTAAATTCACTTCCATGCCCAACTCTTCTTCTTTTAGCACTGGAGTAGGTAATTGATAACGCCACCATAATAATACAAATAAAATTAAGGCATGGATTATTAGAGTAAGCACCCATGCCGAAATAGTACGTTTATGTTGTGTAGTTGAAATAAGCATTTTACTATTCAAAAATAAGTACAAATTTTAAAGAAACATATTAATGAGCAAAATCATTTTCAAAGTCGATCATCCGTTCTTTAGGTGGGTTAAAATACCCAAATTTGACATTCGGGAATTCTTCCTTAATCAAAGCCATCATTTGTTTTACGCCAATTGGATCGCCTGTTTCATAGACTCCAATTTTACCTAAATACCAATCTGGATCGATATTGAAATTACGCCATTGGATCATACTTAAATTGGTGTACTGTATGAGCTTTCGAAGGGCTTGATATTCTTCCTCACAATCGGTCATACCCGGGAAAACAAAATAATTTATAGATGCCCATCCGCCATGATCTGTAACAACTTTCAAGCTCTCTATAATATCTTCGAACTGATAATTATTGGGCAAATAATAACTCGTATAGATTTCTTTTCGTGCCGAATTTAAACTCACACGAATACTATCCAAACCTACTTCCATTAGTTTAGATACGGCATCAGGTTTGCTGCCATTGGTATTGATATTGATACTTCCTTTAGCGGTATGTTTTCTAATTTCGATAATTGCTTCTTTAATCGTCTCCCACATCAACAATGGCTCCCCTTCACAACCTTGTCCAAAACTAATAATCGGATAAGGTGCTTGCTCCAAATGCGGCACGGTAAACTCTACAATTTCTGCTGCACTTGGTTTAAAGGTTAGTCGATCTTGTGTAGAGACAATAGTTTCTTCTTCCGGCTGAAAAGAAATACAACCTAAGCAATTAGCATTACATGCCGGAGAGCTTGGAACAGGACATTCCCATCTGCCCATAAAAAAGTTTCTTGCTGCCGGGCATTCATAGGTCAATGCGCAATTGGAAGAAAGGTGCTGCACCAATCTATTATGAGGATATGCTTCTAATAAAGCACCTACACCTTCTTTTACTTTTACAGCATCAAAGCCGCTACACTCTTGACGAATATCTTGTTCTATTCTAATAGCCGTTACAAAAAACACATCATTATGCCAACCCACAGCCGTGTAGCAAAACAAGGGTAGTGTTGGAGCATCTTCAGCCGTTTCGTATGCAGCCATATATAAGCCCGTATGCGCTGGGGGAATAAAAGCGGCCACAGCCCAACCCAATTCACACAAACGCAATTCGCCCGTTACTACATCTACTCCAATTCCCTTTCTACCCGGCAATTCGTATAGCGAGCCTCCATCTGGCAAGGGTATCCAATCTTCTTCTGCAACTGGCATGGCATCCCATCCACTTCTGCCAATTGCGAATAGACTAGTGTCTTCAAATATATTTCCTTGTCCGTCTGAATATAATAAATAAGGTGTCATCATGTTGTTTTACCAATCGTTTGTAATGGCTTCAGTGTTTTTTTCAATTTGTGCTGCAGCATAAGTAATCACTTCTTCTGCTTGTGTAATGGTATTATCATAAACCCATTGTTTCAAATGCTGGTCTTTGAAAATAAGCGTGAGCGTATTATGATGCACATTTACAGATGCCAATAGCTTCCAACTAATGTGCTTTTTAAATAAAAACCTATGAATTACTATACCCTTTTCCCCTAAAGAAATACGCAAAGGGCTATGCATACGTTGTTCAAACAAGGTGAGCAGGACCAATAGCAAGCAAAGCCAAGCAATCAACATGGCTAACCATGGCATTCCTTTTGATTGCATACAAACGATAAGAAAGAAAAATAAAAACAGGAGTTCCCCTATTCTAAAAATCGTATTCACCAAAAGATTCAAATACCATGCACTTTTTAAAAGGGCGATGCCTATGATACCCAATGCAAAAATCGTAAATGTCAAATGCATTGCATAGGTATGGGTTAAACCAACTAAAAATAAAGCCATAGCACACAATATGTGAAAACCCACTATTTGGTGTTTTTTTACTTGAGGCTCTTTAATAAAGAAGTCGACTTGCATAAACACAAAGATAATTGGCCTTTCTCAAAAAGAGACAGATTTTGACACCTATTTAAAATAGCGCGATTTATATGCTTAGGTAACCAACAAAGCGATATAGATTTTGTATTTTTGTACTTTCTAAATAATCATGGAATATAACTTTTCTTCAATAGAGCAAAAATGGCGTAAAGAATGGAATTTGCAAAACGCCTATAGCACAAGTCATACAAGTACAAAACCAAAATTCTATATTTTGGATATGTTTCCTTACCCTAGTGGCGCTGGTCTCCACGTTGGCCATCCCTTAGGCTATATCGCTTCCGATATTTTTGCTCGTTACAAACGTCTCAAAGGCTTTAATGTATTACACCCAATGGGCTTTGATGCTTTTGGCTTGCCTGCCGAGCAATATGCATTAGAAACAGGGCAACATCCCGTAGTTACAACAGAAAAAAACAGTGCGCGTTATAAAGAACAATTAAATAATATTGGATTTAGTTTTGACTGGAATAGAGAAATTAATACCAGCGACCCTAGTTACTATAAATGGACACAATGGATTTTCTTGCAATTATTCAATAGCTGGTTTAATACCCATACTCAAAAGACTACGCCTATTGATGCGCTAATTTCCATTTTCGAAACAGAAGGCAACCAACAACACCCTTGTCCAGGTGATGATGCTATACGCTTCTCTCCTGAAGCGTGGAAGCAATTCACGCATCAAGAGCAACAAAACATTCTCATGCATTATCGATTAGCATATAGTGGCGTGGGTATTGTTAATTGGTGCGAAGCACTTGGCACCGTACTTGCCAACGACGAAGTAATTAATGGCATGAGTGAACGAGGCGGCCATCCGGTAGAGAAAAAAGAATTAAGACAATGGTACCTGCGTATAACAGCCTTTGCAGATCGCCTTATAGATAGCTTGCAACATTTAGAATGGAGCGATGCCATGAAGGAAATGCAAAGCAATTGGATTGGGAAAAGCAAAGGTGCTGAGATTACCTTTACTATAAAAAGCGAACAACAAAAAGTAAACAACTTAACCGTTTACACTACCCGTCCAGATACTATTTTTGGAGTCGACTTTATGGTGGTTGCGCCGGAGAGTAATTGGCTTTTAGACATTACAAGTGAAGATCAAAAAGATGCGATTCAGCAATATGTACAATATGTAAAAAGTAGAAGTGAGCGCGATCGCATGAGTGAGAAAAAAATCTCCGGATGTTTTACAGGAGCCTTTGCCATACACCCATTCACCCATAAAGAAATTCCTATTTGGACTTCTGAATATGTATTAGCGGGCTATGGAACAGGCGCTATCATGGCAGTGCCTTGTGGCGATGAGCGTGACTTCGCATTTGCCAATCATTTCTCCATTCCAATCACTAATATTTTTGGAGCTGCTTTTAATGGCACAGAAGTTGTAAGCTCTAAAAATAATGTATTACAAAATAGCGAATTCCTAAATGGCCTAGCTTTTAAAGAAGCTACCCAACTCCTGCTAGAAAAAATTGAAACCCTGTCTATTGGCAAAGCTAAAACGAATTATAAATTACGCGATGCTGCCTTTAGCAGACAACGCTATTGGGGCGAGCCCTTTCCTATTGAATGGAAAGATGGCGTAGCTATTGCATTGCCAGAAAGTGCCTTACCTATCACGCTCCCACATGTAGAAAAATATACACCAGGGCCTGATGCTCAAGGACCCTTGGCCAACCTTACCGATTGGGTAAGTGCTACACAAAATCCGAATGCAAAAAGAGAAGTGAATACCATGCCTGGTTATGCTGGGTCTTCTTGGTATTTCCTTCGCTATATGGATCCAAATAATGATCAAGCATTTGTGAGTAAAAGCGCCAGCGATTATTGGAACCAAGTAGATATTTATGTAGGCGGCACCGAACATGCCGTAGGGCATTTATTGTATAGCAGAATGTGGACGAAAGTACTATTCGACCTTGGCCATATTTCGTTTGAAGAGCCCTTCAAAAAATTAGTTAATCAAGGCATGATTCAAGGCAGCTCTCGCTTTGTTTATAGAATTAAGAACACTCAACAATTTGTTTCTTTCGGTTTAAAAGATCAATATGATGTAGATGAATTGCATGTAGACGTTTCGCTTTGCAATGGACTACTATTGAATACGAAAGGATTTAAACAATGGCGTGCTGATTATGCCAATGCTACATTTATTTTAGAGCAAGACGAGTATATCTGTGGTACGGCCGTAGAGAAAATGTCTAAGTCTAAATACAATGTAGTGAACCCAGATGATATTGTAGCACAATATGGAGCAGACACGTTCAGAATGTACGAAATGTTTTTAGGTCCAATTGATGTAAGCAAACCATGGGATACAAAAGGTATTGAAGGGGTGCATCGTTTTTTAAAAAAACTGTGGCGCTTATATTGCAATGAAGATGGTATTTTAGTAGACGAAAGCGAACCAAGTATAGAAGCACTTAAAGTATTGCACAAAGGCATTAAGAAAATTGAAGAAGATACGGAGCGTTTTTCTTTCAATACGGCAGTGAGTATGTTTATGATTACCGTAAACGAATTGGGTACACTAGGCTGCAGAAGCAAAGCGATCTTAGAACCTTTATTAGTGCTCTTAACGCCTTATGCACCTCATATTGCAGAAGAGTTGTGGCATTTGATAGGAAATACAAATAGCATTTTAGATGCTAGCTATCCAAAGTTTGAACTTGCGTATACCATTGATAATAGCAAGTTATATCCTATTGCTATCAATGGCAAGACAAGAGTGGAATTAGAATTTCCTTTAGATGCAACAGAAGAATTTTTGAAGGAAGAACTATTAAAAAATGAAACCGTACAAAAATGGATGGAAGGCAAAGATCTTAAAAAATTCATTTTTGTAAAAGGTAAAATGATAAATATTGTTATCTAGAGCATGAATATTCGAAGCCAATTTTTAAATCATCTTGCACAAACATCCGATGCTCCCTTAGCCTTGGATATTGTAAAGGCACATGGCAATTACCTGTACGATCGTGCAGGAAAAACCTATTTAGATTTAATTGGAGGCATTAGTGTTTGCAATGTTGGTCATACGCATCCGAAAGTTGTTGCAGCCATTCAAAAACAAGCAGCCGAATATTTACATGTTATGGTTTATGGCGAACTTATTCAAAGTCCTCAAGTAGATTATGCAAGCCAATTAGCGCACCTACTTCCTGATCCTTTAAACGCGGTTTACTTTACCAACTCGGGTTCAGAGGCAACGGAAGGGGCAATAAAATTGGCTCGTAGAGTTACTGGTAAAACAGAAATAGTGGCCGCACATAAAAGTTATCACGGCTCCACGCTAGGTGCCCTTAGTGTAATGGGTGATGAGTATTGGCGTAATGCTTTTCGCCCTTTATTACCAGGCGTTTGGCACCACGACTATAATAGCGATGCTTTTCTAAATGCAATCAATAGTAATACTGCTTGCGTAATCCTAGAATCCATACAAGCAGAATCGGGTGTATGCATGCCAGATAAAGCATGGATACAGTCCATACGAAAAAAATGCAGCGAATTAGGCGCTTTATTAATAATCGATGAAATCCAAACTGGCTTTGGTAGAACAGGTAAAATGTGGGGCTTTGAGCATAGTGAGATCATACCCGATATTGTATTACTAGGTAAAGCCTTAGGTGGCGGAATGCCATTAGGCGCATTTGTAGCAGCTAAAGAACATATGCAACAGCTTAGTAATAATCCTGTACTGGGGCATATTACCACCTTTGGTGGCCACCCCGTTTCTTGTGCAGCCGGATTAGCAGCATTAGAAGTTCTATTGGAAGAAAAACTAATTGAACAAATCGAAGAAAAAAGTAATTTGTTCATCAATGAGTTACAACATAAAAAAATTAAATACGTCCGTGCTAAGGGACTGTTAATAGCGATTGAATTAGAAAGTAGCGAATTGGTACTGGCAAGTATTCAAGGCTGCTTGAAAAATAATTTATTTAGTGATTGGTTCTTGTTTGCTCCAAATTGTATTCGTATAGCACCTCCACTAACTATTACGATAGAAGAAATTAAGTTAGCCTGCACGAATATTAAGCAAGTTTTATCATCGCTTTAAGAATTATGCAATCAACAGATTAAGTAATCTTTTATATATTTGTACCTAATTAATAAATACCTAAATTATAAACATGAATATTGCAATTGTTGGCACTGGATATGTTGGTTTAGTTTCTGGAACATGTTTTGCAGAAACAGGGAACAACGTTATTTGCATCGATATCGACCCAAAAAAAATTGAAACCCTTCAACGCGGCGAAACTCCAATTTACGAACCTGGATTAGAGTCTCTTTTGAAAAGAAACATTAAAGAAGGTCGCCTACACTTCACCACCCAATTGGCTGAAGGTATTAAAGACGCGCAGTTTATTTTTTTAGCGTTGCCTACTCCTCCGGGTGCTGATGGTGCTGCCGATTTAAAATATGTATTGGGTGTTGCAGAAGATTTAAGCAATTTAATTACAGACTATAAAATCATCATTAACAAAAGCACCGTTCCGGTAGGCACTGCTGAAAAAGTAGCCGCTATCTTAGCTAAAAAATTAGACCGCTCCCTATTTGACGTAGTTTCTAATCCTGAATTTCTTAGAGAAGGCGTAGCCGTTGATGATTTCTTAAAACCCGATCGCGTAGTTGTTGGCACCTCTTCTGCACGGGCTAGAAAATTAATGGAAGAATTATATCAACCCTTTGTTCGACAAGGCAATCCTATCTTTTTCATGGATGAACGTTCATCAGAGATGACAAAATATGCAGCAAATTCGTATTTAGCTATGCGCATTTCTTTTATGAATGAGATGGCTAATTTATGTGAGGCTGCAGGCGCTAACATCGACCAGGTGCGCATAGGCATGGGTAGCGATTCTCGTATTGGAAAACGATTTTTATTTCCTGGCGTAGGCTATGGCGGAAGTTGTTTTCCAAAAGATGTGCAAGCATTAGCGCTTACTGCAAAACTACACAACTACGATTTTAAATTAGTAGAAACCGTGATGCAAGTAAACGACCAACAAAAAAGTATTTTAGGGGCAAAAATAAAATCCTACTTTAATAATAATTTAAGTGGCAAAACGATTGCTATTTGGGGCTTAGCCTTCAAACCACAAACAGATGATATAAGAGAAGCGCCAGCTTTATCATTAATACAAGAACTTTTAGCAGCAGGCGCTACCATAAAAGCATTTGATCCGGAAGCCATGACGAATGTGAAAAATTCACTTGGAGAACATTCCATCTATTTTGCACAAAACGCATACGATGCTATTGAACAAGCAGATGCACTAGCGATTGTTACAGAATGGAGTGAATTTAGAAATCCTAATTTTGATAAAATGAAATCGCTTTTAAAAACAAAAACTATTTTTGATGGTAGAAATGTTTTTTCTCTCGAAAAAATGAAAGAAGAAGGATTTTATTATGAAAGCATTGGACGATCAACAGTTACTAACTAAACTATAAACATGGCAAAAAGAATTTTAATTACAGGAGCCGCTGGCTTCTTGGGATCCCATTTATGTGATCGTTTTATTGCAGAAGGATATGATGTTATCGGTATGGATAATTTACTAACCGGTAATATTAAAAATATAGAGCACTTATTCCCTTTAAAAAACTTTGAGTTTTATCATCACGATGTTACCAAGTTTGTGCATGTACCCGGCAACATCGATTATATACTTCATTTTGCATCTCCCGCAAGCCCTATTGATTATTTAAAAATGCCCATACAAACCTTAAAAGTTGGTGCTATGGGTACACATAATTTATTAGGCTTAGCTAAAGCAAAAAATGCTAGAATATTAGTGGCCTCTACTTCTGAAATTTATGGAGACCCGTTAGTACATCCTCAACCAGAAGAATATTGGGGTAATGTAAACTCCGTTGGACCAAGAGGTGTGTATGATGAAGCTAAACGCTATATGGAAAGCATCACCATGGCATACCATCATTACCACCAAGTGGAAACTAGAATCATTCGTATCTTCAATACTTATGGTCCACGTATGCGCCTCGATGATGGCAGAGCGCTACCTACCTTTATGAGTCAAGCCTTAAAAAATGAAAACCTCACCGTTTTTGGTGATGGGTCTCAAACGAGATCTTTCTGTTATGTGGATGATTTAGTAGATGGTATTTATCGTCTATTACTTTCCGACTATGCGCTTCCTGTAAACATTGGGAACCCAGCAGAAATCACCTTGAAAGAATTTGCAGAAGAGGTTATTACCTTAACAGGTACTTCGGGAAAAATCGTATACGAACCCCTACCTCAAGACGATCCTAAACAACGCCAACCCGACATTACAAAAGCGCGTACTATATTAGGATGGGAACCTAAAGTAGATCGACATGAAGGATTAAAAAGAACCTTAGCCTATTTCAAAGATTCAATTCGATAATAAAAAAAAGCACCAAATGGTGCTTTTTTTTATTTTTTACTGATAAAATTTATACACACTACTAGTACCATCCAAGGATTTGGATTATTTTGCAAAAAGAAAACAGGAATAATGGCTATCAATAACAATACCTATAACGAAGACAGTATCAAATCGCTCGACTGGAAAGAACATATCCGATTAAGACCGGGTATGTATATTGGTAAATTGGGAGATGGCAGTAGTATGGATGATGGTATTTATATTCTACTTAAAGAAGTTGCTGATAACTGTATCGATGAATATATGCAGGGATTTGGCAAACGCATCGAAATAAAAGTAACCGATCAACTAGTAAGCGTTCGTGATTATGGACGCGGTATTCCTTTAGGAAAATTAGTAGATGTAGTTAGCAAAATCAATACGGGTGCCAAGTATGACAGCAAAGCGTTTCAGAAATCAGTAGGGTTAAATGGTGTGGGTACAAAAGCGGTGAATGCATTAAGTTCCTTTTTTAGTGTAACAGCTTACCGTGATGGAAAAATGAAAACGGCTAGTTTTGAAAAAGGCAACTTATTAAAAGAAGAAAAAGAAAGTAGCACTACCGAAGATAATGGCACCTATGTCGAATTTACACCCGACAATACTATTTTTAGAAATTACCATTTCGTTCATGAGTATATAGAAAATCAAATTTGGAATTACTGCTTTTTAAATGCAGGTTTACAAATTAATTTTAATGGAAGAAATTTTGTTTCAAAAAATGGATTGCTCGATTTATTGCAACGAAAAACTAATCCCGATAATCTTCGCTACCCTATCATTCACCTAAAAGGAGAAGATATAGAGCTTGCCTTATCCCATACAGGCGACTATGGAGAAGATGTTTACTCTTTCGTAAATGGACAACATACTACACAAGGCGGCACACACCAAGCGGCTTTTAGAGAAGGCTTTGTAAAAACTGTTCGTGATTTTTTCAAAAAAGATTATGATGCTGCCGATATTCGCCAAAGCATTTGCGCTGCAATTGCTGTACGCGTTCAAGAACCTGTATTTGAATCGCAAACGAAAACAAAATTAGGTTCTCAAAATGTTGCTGAAAATGGGCCTTCCATGAAAAGTTTCATTGGCGACTTTTTAGGAACTGAATTAAACAACTTCTTACATAAAAATCCAAGCACAGCCGAAGCGCTTAAAAAACGTATAGAACAAAGTGAGCGCGAACGAAAAGAATTGACGGGCATCAGAAAATTAGCCAATGAGCGTGCTAAAAAAGCAAATCTTCATAATAAGAAATTAAGAGATTGCCGTTATCACCTCAACGACGAAGCACCTACAAAAAACAAAGAAGAATTTCAACAAAAGCAATTAGAATCCACCATCTTTATTACGGAAGGTGATTCGGCAAGTGGATCGATTACCAAATCGAGAAACGTTGAAAGTCAGGCCGTATTTAGTTTGCGTGGAAAGCCTTTGAATAGCTATGGTCTCACTAAGAAAATCGTTTACGAAAATGAAGAATTCAATTTATTGCAACATGCTTTAAATATTGAAGAAGGTATGGATGGATTACGTTACAATAATATTGTGATTGCTACCGATGCCGATGTGGATGGAATGCATATTCGATTACTTATCATGACCTTCTTTTTACAATTCTTTCCTGATTTGGTAAAAAACGGTCATGTATACATTTTACAAACCCCTTTATTCCGTGTTCGAAATAAGCAAAAAACAATTTATTGCTATAACGATGAAGAACGACAAAGAGCGATTATGGAATTGGGCACTAAGCCAGAGATTACGCGTTTTAAAGGATTAGGTGAGATCTCACCAGAAGAATTTGCTCAATTCATTGGTGATGATATCCGAAAAGATCCTGTTTTATTGAGTCAAGATGCGCAGATTCAAAAACTATTAGAATATTATATGGGTAAAAACACCCCGCAGCGTCAAGGTTTCATTATCGACAACTTGGTAATAGAAAAGAATATTATGGAAGAAACAGCCTAAGGTTTAACTCCAAAAAAAGAGCTCCGAAAAAATCGGAGCTCTTTTTTTATTTTAAGGAAACATAAATGGGACAATGATCTGAATGAATAATATCTGGATAAATAGCTGCATCTTCAACAACATGTGCTAATGTAGTACTTACAATAATATAATCGATACGCCAACCCTTATTTCTAGCACGTGCTCCTGCTCTATAACTCCACCAACTATATTGGTGAGGGGCATCATTAACATGCCTAAAGGTATCCGTAAAGCCCAGTTCAAAAAACTTATCCATCCATGCGCGCTCCTCAGGTAGAAAGCCACTACTATTTTTATTACTTACCGGATCATGGATGTCAATGGGCTTATGACAAATATTATAATCGCCACAAATAACTAAATCTTGATTTTTAAACGAAGCCGCATAAGAATGGAACTCGTCGAGCCATTGCATTTTATATGCTTGTCGATCGTCTCCCGATGAACCGCTAGGAAAGTAAGCACAAATGATTTGAATTCCATTGATCATTGCACGCATTACTCTTCCTTCAAAATCGCTTTGTTCAAATCCATTGCCACAAATAACTTCACTAGGCTGCATGCGGGTTAAAATACCAACACCACTATAACCTTTCTTTTGTGCAGGAAAAAAATAAGCCTGATAACCCGCTGCTTGAATCGCAGCAGCATCAATATCCGCTTCATTAGCTTTTATTTCTTGCAAACAAATAACATCCGCAGGATTTGTAGACAACCAATCGCAGAATCCTTTATTCATAGCACTGCGAATGCCATTAACATTATATGAAATGATGCGCATTAGCTTTTATTTTTTTTCTTTTCCAACCATTCTAATTCTTCTTTATCTGGAGGCGGCAACATAGAACGTTCCATGTTTGCCCAATCAGCAATAGCTTTCAATTCTGCATCAGATAAACGAGCATTCTTATGAATCCACAAATAACTTTCTAAAGGCATCCAATGTTCGGTAACGGATTCTGTAACCTCCTCTAATTTATGACGTTTACGTCCTAATTTATAGCTATTAAATTCAGAAAAATTCAAGTGCTCTCTACCCTCTTCCATATGGTTATTGAGCCACCAACCAATAGGTTGCACATTAAAATACCAAGGATAATTGGGTTTGTTACTATGGCAATCATAACAAGCACGCTGTATATTTTGCCAGGTTTCTTTAGGAACCCCTGTGGTAAAAACAATATCATCCTTATCTACTCCTACAGATTGGATTTTTTTGGGTCTAATAAATTGTATTACAACCAATACGACTAAAATAATAATTCCGATTTTTTTCATAGCTTCTAATTTATTTAAAGTTAAGGATTCTTATTTGCACTTCTACTTCAAAGTTTCATCAAGCCATTTAAAAAACTCTCGTTGCCATACCAATGCATTATGTGCGTGCGATACCCAATGGTTTTCGTTTGGCAAGTATAATAATTTACTTTTTATACCTTTCAATTGTGCTGCTTGGAAAGCTTGCAAACCTTGCTCTATAGGCACTCTATAATCTAATCCACCTTGAATAACCATCATAGGCGTATTCCAGTTAGCTATATAATTACTTGGACTAAATTTTTTATAGCTTTCTGGTTTTGAATCTTGCCAGTAATTGCCTCCAATATCCCAATTAGCAAACCATAATTCTTCGGTTGTGCCATACCAACTTTTTAAATCGAACAAGCCGCAATGCGAAATAAAAGTTTTAAATCTATTTTGATGGATACCCGCCAACATAAATACACTATAACCACCATAGCTTGCACCCACACAACCTAATCTATTTTTATCTACATACGGATGTGCGGAAATTGCATCGATAGCGCTCAAATAATCATCCATAGGCTTACCACCCCAATCGCCACTAATAGCCTCATTCCATTTGGTACCCCAACCTGGCATACCGCGTCTGTTTGGCGCCACTACTATATAACCTTGTGCAGCCATCAATTGAAAATTCCATCTAAAACTATAAAATTGAGATAAAGCAGATTGCGGTCCACCTTGACAATATAGTAATGTAGGATATTTTTTAGCGGGATCGAAATCTGGAGGATATACTACCCAAACGCCCATTTGTTGGCCGTCAACAGTAGTTACATACTCCATTTTCACATCACTCATTTTGATGTGCTCATAGGCTTTTGTATTAGCATTTGAGAGGTTTGTAAATTGCTTATTAGTCAAATCATACTTATAAATCTCACTAGCATGATTCATATCTGTTCTGGTAACGATAACCGCATCAGCAGAAAAACCCACAATACCATTTACATCAAAATCACCTTTTGTAAGTTGTTGAATAGCGGCGCCTCTTGTTTGTTCATCAATAACAGGAACGGTTAAGGCAAACAATTGCTCTGTTCCTTTTGTAGGGGCAATGAAATGAATAGCTTGTTTGGATTTCCATTTAAACGAAGATACGGTTTCATCAAAATCGCCAGTTATTTTAGCCATCCATTTCGTTTGTGTATTCAATACATAAATATCATTTTTATCCGCTTCAAATCCATCTCTTCGCATTGCTGTCCATGCCAACAAGCTGCCATCTTCATTATATGCTGGTTGCATATCATAACCCATCATACCTTTAGTGATATTTTTTGTTTTAGCTGTTGCAATCGTATAGTGATATAAATCGGTATTGGTACTTTGCGCATATGCTTTACCACTTAGTTTTTTACATACATACACCAATTCTTTACTATTCGGATGCCACACAAAATCTTCTGCACCACCATGTGGTTTTTGAGGGCAATCGAAGGCTTCGCCTTTCATAATATCTATGGCCGCACTAGGCTTACCCATTGGCGCAATAAAGACATGCGAATAAGCGCCATCTTCCCATGTATCCCAATGTCTATAATTTAAATCATGAAAAACATAGGCATTCGCTTTGTTTAGATCTTTATAAATATCTTTTGCAATTGTTGGTACTAAAACAACTTCTTGAGCATAAGCAATCCATTGGCCATCATCAGACACTTTAATAGCAGTAGCTTGATCTAATCCACTATGAATAGCCTTCCAAGTATTGTTAGCCATCTTCTTATATAAGCTACCTTTTGCTATAGCATATGTCGCTTTTTCGTTGCACGCTATAATTTCAAAATCATTAGGAACATTTATCGATGAAGATTTTCCGGTAGTTGCATCTACTACAAAATGCAGCGTGGTTCCTTTTTCTGTTTTAATATCAATGTTTCGTACATCATAGTATACCTTTGCCGTTTTTGCATTAAGCCCAACTGCTGCTACACGCTTCAATCCCCACAAGCGCTCAGGAGTAAGCAAGTGTTTTTCCTCAATGGAAGCAAGTGTTTTCGCTTCAACAGCTTTTGTGATGGTTTTTTCAATCGTTACTTGCTTTGCTGTAAGAGCATTACTATTTTTAGTTACTACACGTTTTTTAATTATTGTTTTCTTAATAGTATCTGATGAAGATACCGTTGTAGTTGTTGTCGTTTTTACGGTTGTAACCACTGCCGCTTTTGGCTTTGACGGTGATAGCGATGGGGCTGGTTTTATAGTAGTAGTTTTTGTTACCACTGGTTGTTGTAATTTCCCCGTAGGATACTTAATAGCATAAGCTTGTGATGCTATTAAAAGGCTGGTTACTAAAATTGGATACTTCATATAGGTTAATTATAAATTACTAAATGGTTTAAAGTCTATAATATACTCCCAAGACGACTTTGCTTGTATGCTAGCTTCATGCTGCCAAAGCCTTTCTGGTTGTTTTTTAAGTAGATAATCGCCCGTGTCCCAAAAGCCATTATTGTTGGTGTCTTCAAAAATTACAAAGCTGTATTTTCCGGGATATAAAAATTTAAAACTAAATTTTGATTGATCTATCGGGAATTGCTTCCACAATTTTTCTTGGTTATAGATTTGCAATATGCATTTCCTATGTAGGAACGTGTCGGGTATTTGAATATTTAATTGCGCATAATCATCCTCTCTTTTAGTTTTGAATTTATAAATAGCGGATGCCGATTTTCGCCCTAAAGAATCTTCAAACAAACCTTTTAGTAAGCGTAATTCGTAGTGCCCATCGGGCAACCAATTTGTAGCAATACTATAATGCAATGGATTTGAAGAATCAGATTTTAAGACAACTTCTGATTCCACCATTATAGATGCACTATCTCTGCTTAACAAAAATTGTTTTTTATTTACTTTAATGGGCTTACAAGAAAGTTCCAATTCAATGCTCGTATTTAAATCTTGAACTCGTTTGCTAAAATCACTGGTATCTATGAATACTGTTGTTACAAAAGCTTTCTTATTATCTGCAACAGCCGGAGGTTTAGCCACTACTTTATGGTCTTTTAGTGTTTCTTGTTCTTTAAATAAACGTAACGAAATAGCTTGCTTATAGCTAGCTGGATTAATTAATTCTTGTATAAAGGCAAAGGATTCGCCTTTATCTATAGTCGCATTATTATTAGCATCGTTTACTGCGATGATGGCATAGTTATGAGCCGACAAGCCATCAAATTGAAATGCCGCTTTATTATTAACCTTCGTTTGGTAAAAAGGCTTTGCAGAAAACACGGAAGTATCTTTATCAAAATTATATAAGAATACACGAGCTGTTGAATCTGGCATTCCCTTTGCTGCATCCCAAACAGTACCCGACAACTTTAAACTATCAAAATAAGATCCAGTAGAAAAAACAAAAGGCTTCCTTTGGTATACATTGCCTTCATTAATGTCTTTTATGGCATTACCAAAATTTAGTCGATACGTAGTATTAGGTAACAAAACAGAATCGGGCCAAGAAACAGTGATTTTTTTATAGGTATAATTTACAAGGAGCGGAGCTTCAATACTAGGACTCATGGTTATCTCTTTAACTGCATCTGCCACCGTAATATATTCATCCATTTGTAAACTCAACTGATTAGGCTTAGCAGACAACATAGAATCTTTTATTGATTGCACTACCAACTTGGGTGGCTGAATATCTTTATCGCCTCCATCGGGAGGAACAATATTAGCACAAGCCTCCAAAAAAAGCAAGCAAACACTTATTCCCCATCTATTGAATCGTAATCTCATTTCCTTTCAAAAATAGCAGTAATTATCTATATTTTTAACATTAAAACCACTAAAAATGAAGTAATTTCATTGAAATTTAATTCAACTACTTTTAAAAATCTAACCTTCAATGAGAATCTTACTTATGGGCTTTTTATTTTCTTTATTTAGCAAAACAGCGGATGCACAATCCATACCAAAATCTATCTATGATTTTAAAGTAAAAGCGCTCGACGAAAGCACTATAGATGTCGCTGCCTTTAAAGGAAAGAAAATATTGATCGTCAATACGGCATCGAAATGTGGCTATACCCCTCAATATAAAAATCTAGAAGCTTTGCATCAGCGCTACAAAGACAAGCTAGTTATTATTGGGTTTCCGGCCAATAACTTTCTATGGCAAGAGCCAGGCGACAATGCTACTATTGCCAGTTTTTGTCAGAAAAACTACGGAGTTAGTTTTGTGATGGCTGCTAAAATAAGCGTAAAAGGCTCTGATATGGCACCTATATATCAATGGCTCACGCAAAAGAAATATAACCACGTTGAAAATAGCAGTGTAAAATGGAATTTTCAAAAGTACTTGTTAGACGAACATGGGCATTTAATACAAATGTTCAGTCCAGGTGTAGATCCACTAGATGCAGAGATCACTAATGCAATAGATAAAAATTAAAAAAGGGGCTTAAACCCCTTTTTTAATTTAGTTTTCCTTAATTATTTAGGAAATTTCTTTTTCGAACCTTTAACGGCTATAGGCTGTTTCTTATTTTTAATTTTTTCTTGCTCCCAAATATATAAAGCCATTTTAGCCGCTATTTCTTGGGTAGCAACATCATCGCTTTGTAAAAACTCACTTTTAAAGTAGGTATCAATAAACTTGGTATCAAAATTGCCCTTTGAAAAAGCTTCTGTATGAATAGCCCATTTACCAAAAGGTAAGGTAGTTTGAATGCCTTTGATATGATATTCATCAATAGCTCTACTCATTTTTTGTATCGCTTCATTACGCGTAGGAGCATGAACAATTAATTTAGCTATCATTGGATCATAATAAATAGGAATAGCCTGACCTTGCTCATAACCATCATCTACCCGCACACCTGGTCCTTTAGGTACACTATATAAGGCTAAGGTTCCTGTATCTGGCAAGAAATTATTATATGGATCTTCTGCACAAACACGCAATTCTATTGCATGTCCGTTAATTGTTAAATCTTCTTGCTTAAATGACAACACTTCGCCTCGAGCAACTTCAATTTGCGCTTTTACCAAATCAATGCCTGTTATCATCTCCGTAACACAATGCTCTACTTGCAAGCGCGTATTCATTTCTAAGAAATAGAAATTTAATTGCTCATCTACTAAAAACTCCACCGTGCCCGCACCATAATAGCCGCAAGCTTTTGCTACAGCTACTGCACAAGTACCCATTGCTTCTCTAATAGTAGGCGTTAAACAAGATGATGGAGCTTCTTCAATAAGTTTTTGATGGCGACGCTGAATAGAACATTCCCGCTCAAACAAGTATACATAATTTCCATGCTGATCACCCATCAATTGAATTTCGATATGCTTAGGCGCTGCCACATATTTCTCTATGAATACATCATCATTTCCAAAGGCGCTCAATGCTTCGCTTTTTGCCAATTGCATTTGCTCTGCTAATTCCTCTTCTGAATTTACAACACGCATCCCTTTACCACCACCGCCTGCAGATGCTTTAATTAAAATTGGATAACCAATTTTAGACGCAATAGCTAAGGCTTCCTCCACACTTTGTAAGGGATCTTCTGTACCCGGCACCATAGGCACACCAAATTTTTTAGCTGCTTGCTTTGCCGAAATTTTACTCCCCATAATCTCAATGGATTGAGCTGAGGGACCGATAAAGATCAAGCCCGCATCCGAAACCGCCTTGGAAAATTGTGCGTTTTCACTCAAGAATCCGTAGCCAGGATGAATCGCATCTGCGTTACAATCTTTTGCAACCTGAATAATTTTATCAGCTAGCAAATACGATTGAGATGAAGCAGCTGGACCAATACAGTAGGCTTCATCTGCAAAGCGCACAAAAGGCATATGACGATCAGCTTCTGAATATACCGCAACGGTTTTAATATTCATTTCTTTTGCGGTACGCATGATACGCAATGCAATTTCCCCTCTATTAGCAACTAGAATTTTATTCATGGATGTTTAAGAATTAAGAATTTAAAGAACTACCCTTGCCATATTTTACAAACATGTGTAAATACAATACTCTAGAATAGCGCATGATCAAAGGCTGTAATACTAATATTAAACCGATACTGGAACCTAAGGCATAAAAAAAGCTATTGTCTTTATAGGAAAGTCCAAATAGTAAATGATATAAAACAAATGAAATGGCTAGTAATGCTACCGATAAGGCATAACTCACATAACCTGTACCATAATAAAATCCGGGTTCTATTTCCATCTTTTGGTCGCAAACAGGGCAATGCTCAGGCATTTGTAATAATCCTTTAAATGGGAAAATACTTTTTTGAGTGAACATAGAACCTTTTCTGCAATTAGGACAACGCATTTTGAAAATGGAAAGTAAATGAGCGGGTGTAGACGATGGCATTTAATATTTTTAGGCAAAGATACAAATCATTTGCTTTCTCTTTTAGGTATTTATTCTTCAATTTGCTTATTAAAAAACTCCCAAACAAGGCGCGCTTTGGCGCTGCCTACGGCCAATGCGATTTCTCTTTGCGTGAGTTGTTTTATTTTTGTTACCGATTTGAAGGATTGCAAAAGTGCCTCAATTGTTTTTGCACCGATACCCGGTATCGCTTCTAGTTCGTTTTTAAAAACGCCTTTGCTTCTGGTATTTCTATGAAATGTAATACCAAATCGATGCACTTCGTCTCTAATGGCGCGCACTAATAAATGTTCTGGAGCATCATAGGGTAGCTGCAGCGGCACTTGATCGTTGGGGAAGAAAATGGATTCTTCTCTTTTTGCCAAGCCCACAACCGTTAATTGTCCCATTAATTGAAGCTTTTCTAGAGATTCAATAGCAGCACTCAATTGCCCTTTCCCGCCATCAATAATAATCAATTGCGGCAGCGACTGTTGCTCGTAGAGCAAGCGCTTATATCTACGGTAAACAATTTCACTCATAGAAGCAAAATCATTGATACCTTCTACTTCTTTGATATGAAATCTTCTATAGTCTTTTTTAGAGGCTATCCCATTTTTGAAACAAACCATGGCTGCTACAGGAAAAGAACCTTGAAAATTTGAATTATCAAAACACTCGATGTGAATAGGCAACTCTTTTAATTGTAAAGATTTTTGCAATAACGCCAACACCTCCATAGGAGCCTGCACTCCAGCTCCCAAAACCAAAGCATTTTTCTTTTTAATTTCATGCATAAAGGCTATGGCATTCTTGATGCTCAAATCTAAAAGCGCTTTTTTATCGCCAGATTTTGGCACCACCACGGTCACGTTTTCTTCCGTAACAAATGGAATTTGTGCAATAAGAATGCTTGCATTACTTTGAAATAAAGAACGCATTTGCAAGGCGCATTGAGATAAAATCTCTTCCTCTGTTTCATCAAACTGTGCAGTAACCACAACAGATTTAGCGTATAATATAGCGCCCGATGCCACCATCATATAATTAACAAAAACCTGATCTTCTTCTCGGGTCAAGGAAATTACATCTACATTGCCAATGGCTGGATTTACAACTGTCGATTTTGTTTGATAGCGCTGTAAGGCTTCAATTTTAGACTTCAGTACCGCTGCTTGTTCATATTTTAAAGCTGTTGCTAAAGCCATCATCTCTTGCTTTAAGTCTTTGATTACTTGCTGCACATCTCCCTTAATAACTTTTCTTATATGCTGTATATATTGATCGTAATCTTCCGTTGTTTGCAATCCTTCGCAAGGGCCTTTGCAGTTACCCAAATGATACTCTAAGCAAACCTTATATTTTTGCTTTGCCAATTGGGCAGGCGATAAATTTAAACTACAAGAACGGATGGGTAAATTTTCTTTCAACAAGCTAACCAACTCCCTTGCTGTAACCACATCGGTAAAGGGTCCAATATATTCCGATCCGTCTTTTGTATAGCGGCGTGTAAAAAATACTCGAGGGAAAGCCTCTTTCTTTATTACGATATAAGGATAGGTCTTATCGTCTTTTAATAAAATATTATATCGAGGCTGATAGTGCTTAATCAAAGAATTTTCTAATAATAAAGCATCATGCTCTGTGTGTGTTACTGTAAATTCAATAGTATGAATTTGATCTACTAATTTCTTTGTCTTGTAATTATCATGATTCTTAGAAAAATACGAGCGCACTCGTTTATTGAGACTTTTTGCTTTACCGACATAAATCAATTGATTGGCTGCATTGAAGTATTTGTAACAACCCGGACCGGCTGGAATTGCAGGAGCAATTTTCGCAAATTCTTCTTTCGTCATAATTACATAAATATATAACTCGTGATGCTCTTTTGCGTTACTCCAGATGGCAAATAAATTTCTTCTTGAATCTGAATCGTCTTGAGGGGTTTGTACAATAACTTCTGCACTAAATGCAAACCATTTCTTGTTTTATTAGCCGTAATATAAATAGATTTTATTTTCTTGTTTAGTACATCAACAACTACTTGAAGTACTTGGGTTACCAATTTTTCGTCTTTAGCTTCATAATACAAGGTCATGGTCTGCATGGAAGCGTCTTGAAAGGTATTGACTTGATATTTAGACCTAAAGCTGCTATCACTAATATCGGTATCCCAAAATTGCACAGCAATAGCTCTCCAATTTAAATCTAAGGCAGAAACCATTTGGGTATCTATACCTTTAGCGTCTTCGGTAATTTTATAAAGTGAATACGGCTGCCCCTCAAAGGTATTCCACTGATCTTGAAAAAATTGTTTTACAGAGTAATAGTTACCCTTCAAGGCCGTATCCTTAACGATTTTATTTTTATCTGCACGGCAAGAAACCATTGATTGTGCAAATATCAACAACAGTGCAAAGCCTATTAAAGAAACATATCTCATAGTGCGAATTTACAAAAAGCAAATTTAAAAAGTAGAAAAATAAACAATAGTGTATATTTGTAAGTACATACTTAGATGGCCTGGTTTTTATAGGCACTTATTTTTTATTAATGACGTATTTATACAACCTCTTATTATTTTTCATTACCCTTTTTGGCGGCTTACTTCCGCTAAGAAATAAGGAATTCAATCCGGAAAGAATTAATACTATTTTAGCGTTCTCCGGATCCTTTTTGCTTGCCGTTACGCTCTTGCATTTGATACCTGAAACCTTTACCGACATTGGCTCTAAAGCAGGACTATATGTACTCATTGGATTTTTTGTTCAATTGGTGATACAACGTTACACACATGGCGTAGAGCATGGTCATATTCATGTGCATCATCATGGTGAAAAAATGGCGCTTTCTTCTGTCATTATTGGGTTGAGTTTGCATGCTGCTATGGAAGGCATTCCATTGGGCTTTAATTATCACTCCAACAGCACCGAACCGGCTTTGTACTTGGCAATTGCAACGCACAAATTTCCTGAAGCTATTCTAGTTGCTTCATTATTAATCGCTACAGGCAATAGAACTAAGATTATTCCCACTATTATTTTCTTTTCTGCCATTACACCATTAACTGCTATTTTAGCACACAATTTGGGTATTTATTTCCTATTTGTCTCCAACATTATTTCTATCATAATTCCTATAGTTGCAGGAGCCTTTTTGCATATTGCTACTACCATATTTTTCGAAAGTGGCACCAAGCATCATATGCTTACTAATAAAAAAATAATGGCTATACTATTAGGTGTTGGACTAGGATTGCTTACCACGCTTATTCACGATTAACAATGTTAATGCCTCCTCCTAAACATATAATCATTAGTCGGACAGATAGTATTGGAGATGTCATACTTACGCTACCATTAGCAGGGTTGATAAAAAAGGAATTTCCAAATTGCAGCATTAGCTTCATAGGGCAGCCCTATACGCAAGCCGTTATTGAACGCTGCAATGAAGTAGATCAATTTATAAGCAAGGCCGATTTTATTGTTGCTTCAGCAACTTTCGAAGCAGACGCAATTATACACGTCTTCCCAGACCCTGCAATTGCAAAGGCTGCTAAAAAAATGGATATCCAATTTCGAATTGGCACCACCAACCGATGGTTTCATTGGTTGTATTGCAACCGATTAGTTCGTTTAAGCAGAAGGCATTCGCCGCTACATGAAGCGCAATTAAATGCACAGCTGTTAAAACCAATTTTATCCGCAGTACATTACACCCTTGATCAACTTGCAGAAGC
>CAMBYG010000026.1 GCA_945872085.1 Chitinophaga pinensis
ACCAGCTAATAGTAATAGTTTTTTCATATCGAATTGGTTTAAGTTATTGGTTTATGTGTATTTGGTTAATTACAAAGTTTTGAAAGAGCATTGGTTGTTGCAATTCAATCAATAATAAAGCTAAGCGGAGTACGTTTACTTTGAATATTGGTTTTTTCAAAGTTGGATCTAAAACGAGGTCTTCTTTGGTATTGGTTAAATTACAAGGTAAAGATAGGAATTTCTGAGAAAGTTCAAAATTTTTTTGTTTTTTTCTACCTTTTTAACTTTGAAATTAAACTATACCTTTGTCTATATTCTAGAATCTAAGATATGCTACCTCAATTCAACGATACCGAAATAGCTTTTAAACATCAAACCAACCAAGCCCTTAAGCAAGCTCATTTTCTATTTTCCGCTATGGGCAACCCATTGCTAACGAAAATAGGCATTGTGGCTACACAGTGGGCGTTTAAACTACAGCTACCTATTCAATCACTTATTAAAAGTACCATTTTCAAACAATTTTGCGGCGGAGAAACCATGCAGGAAGCAGCAACAACTGCTCAAATGCTACATCAATATGGCGTGGGGGTAATCTTAGACTATGGTGTTGAAGGAAAAGATAGCGAAACCGCTTTTGATGCTGCCGTTCCTGAATTTATGAAGGCTATAGCATATGCCGCAACTCAACCAAATATCCCTTTTATTAGTGCTAAAATTACCGGGTTTGCTCGCTTTGCATTACTGGAGAAAATAAATAATAACGAAGTACTTAACGACGAAGAAAATGCTGAATGGCAGCGCATTATACTACGATTACATCAGCTTTGCCAACACGCTAAAGCCAATAATATAATGCTCTTAATTGATGCCGAAGAAAGTTGGATTCAACAACCGGTTGATGATATTACCGATCTGATGATGGCTACCTATAATACCGAAAAAGTAGTTGTATTTAATACCTTTCAATTATATCGCCACGATCGATTAGCCTTTTTAAAAACTTCACATCAAAAAGCACTAGCTGGAAATTATATTTTAGGAGCCAAATTAGTAAGAGGTGCCTATATGGAAAAAGAACGAGCTAGAGCATTATCGCTTGGCTACCCAAGTCCAATACAGGAAAGCAAGGAAGATAGTGATATGGACTATAATGCCGCAGTTAGCTATTGCTTAGATCATATTAATTCAATTGTTGTTTTTATTGGCACACACAATGAGAGCAGTTGCTTGCTAGCAGCAGAAAAAATGCAGCAATTAAATATAGCAAGCAATCATGCTCATGTTTATTTTTCACAATTGTATGGCATGAGTGATAATATCTCTTTCAATCTTGCTAATGGTCATTATAATATTTCAAAGTACCTACCCTACGGACCCGTAAAAGATGTTATACCCTATTTGATGCGTAGAGCTCAAGAAAACACATCGGTAGCTGGACAAACAGGCAGAGAATTATCATTAATTAAAACGGAACTAAAACGTCGCAAACTTAGTTAATATGAAAACATACCCTTGCACTTTAGACCAACTTTCTAAATGGATTACCTTTTCGGTATTTATAGCATTACTTATCCCTGTAATTACCATTGCCAACATTACCTTTCATCAACAATCTCTTAGCGAGCGATTGGCATTTATAAGCACCTTTATAATATTAGGTGCGGGATTATCACTCGCCTATTTATGGAAACCTCAACAAATTGAATTAAGCAATGAATTTTTAATTGTAAAAAGAAAATTTGGTGATAAAAAATTCCCATTGGCAAACATTCAATCAGCAGCCATCATCACCCGAAAAGAATTAGGAATGGGCATACGCCTCTTTGGCTCTGGAGGTTTCTTTGGCTATTATGGGCTTTTCAAATACAAGAATATCGGCAATGTGAATGTGTATTGTACGCAACGCGAACCAATGATTTTAATTGAGTTAAGTAAGGGTAAAATCCTAATTAGTCCAGACGAGCCTACTTTATTTTTAAACGACTTAAACAATATAAAAAAAGCGCCTAATCAATAGGCGCTTTTTTTATTTTATGATATAAACATCTTCATCGTCGTATTTCATTTTATATTTTTCTCTAGCTACTTTTTCCAACAACTTTGGGTTGTTTAAAATTGTTTGATAGTCGCCTTCTAAACGCTTTATTTCTTGTTTTAAAAAGACAATATTAGCTTCTGCTTTTTTCAATTCTTGATATTGCTCTACTTGATTTATAACATTGCTTTGGTCAAAAAACAACATCCAAATTAAAAAGATACCACCTACTATGATATATCGATTATATAAAAAAGAAAAGCGTTTCATAGATTCCTTTATTTACCAAATTGTAAAGCATGTTGAGGGAAATACGCATTAGCACCTAAAGCCTCTTCAATACGCAATAGTTGATTATACTTCGCCATTCTATCAGAGCGAGATGCTGAACCCGTTTTAATTTGCCCACAGTTTAACGCTACTGCTAAATCAGCAATGGTATTATCTTCTGTTTCTCCACTTCTATGACTCATAATGGTATTGTACTTATTATGTTGCGCCATCATTACCGCATCAATAGTTTCTGTCAAAGTACCAATTTGATTTACTTTTACTAATAAACCGTTAGCTGTATTTTCTTTAATACCTTTTGATAAGCGCTCTACATTGGTTACAAATAAATCATCTCCCACCAATTGTACTTTGCTTCCCAATTCATCGGTTAATGCTTTCCAGCCTTTCCAATCATCTTCTGCCATACCATCTTCGATACTTACGATTGGATATTTTTTGCACCAAGAAGCCCAATATGCAACTAATTCACTACTAGTCATTTTTTTACCGCCCGATTTGTGGAAATGGTATTTTTTAGATTTAGCATCATATAATTCGCTTACCGCTGCATCCATAGCAATAGCCACATCTACACCTGGTTTGTACCCAGCTTTTTCTATTGCCTTAATTACTGTTTCAATGGCTTCCTCATTACTTTGAATATCTGGAGCAAAACCACCTTCATCACCAACATTGGTTGAATATCCTTTTGCTTTCAATACCGCTTTTAAATGATGAAAAATTTCTACTCCCCAACGTAAGCCTTCTCCAAAAGTAGGCGCGCCGATAGGCATCACCATAAATTCTTGAAAATCGATTTTATTATCGGCATGTGCACCGCCATTCAAGATATTCATCATTGGCATAGGCAAGGTCTTAGCATTAGCCCCTCCCATATAACGATACAATGGCAGACCTGTTGCTTGAGCTGCCGCTTTTGCAACCGCCATACTCACCGCTAAAATAGCATTCGCTCCTAGTCTACTTTTATTATTAGTGCCATCCATTTCAATCATGCACATGTCAATACCTCTTTGATCGGTTACATCCCAACCATATAATTCTTCCGCTATGATATCTTGCACATTGGAAACGGCTGTTAAAACACCTTTACCTAAATATATTTTTTTGTTATTATCTCTCAACTCAACAGCTTCATGCACACCAGTTGAAGCACCTGATGGCACAGCTGCTCTACCTAAATAGCCATCGCTAGTGATTACATCTACTTCTACTGTTGGATTGCCTCTTGAATCTAATACTTGTCGAGCAATAATGCTGTTGATAAAACTCATAATTTATTTTTTTATTGATTGTATAGATAACAAAAGTACTTATTTTTTGGAATTTTAATTAGAAGCCTGCTTATTAATTATTAATTAAAATAATACCTTTGTAAAATGCAGAAAAACAACCCACTTCACGGTGTTACATTAGAAATGATGATCATTGAATTAGAAGCACATTTTGGATGGGAATCGTTATATAATCTACTGCCTGTTAATTGTTTCAGCAACAATCCGAGTATGCAATCCTGCTTAAAGTTTTTTAGAAAAACCCCTTGGGCGAGAGCAAAATTGGAAACTATCTATTTAAACACCTTCTCTTACTCTTAAATTATTTTGATATAGCACTTTTTAGTTTTTAACTTTTGGTGCATCAATAACGTAAAGGCTTCATATATTTTGTCCGACTGGATAGCTACAAACGAATAGATATCTTTCACAATTATTAAGCCTATTTCTTCTTTTTTCAAATTACCTTTTTGCATTAAAAAACCGGCTATATCTCCTTTGCTTATTTTATCTTTTCTCCCACCTTCTATCAGAAGTGTGGCATAGGCAACAACAGCTTCCTTATTGGCATGTTTTTTAAATTCGAAATTAATAACTGACGAATCAATAAATGCCGGCAAGGTTTCTTCTGGCCCAACCAGTATATAAGCATCTCCGCTTGCAAACATACGAGCCGTTCTTCCATTCCTATGCACAAATGTAGCTTCATCTATAGGCATTTGATAATGTACAATTTGATGAATAGCATCAATATCCAATCCTCTTGCTGCCAAATCGGTAGCAATTAAATATGGTGCCGACCCATTGGTAAATTTAGCCATAGCAATATCGCGCTCTTTTTGCTCCATACCACCATGGAAAGCAATAGCACCAATGCCTTGTTCTTTTAAATAATCGGCAATACGATCGATAGAGGCTCTATGATTGGCAAAAATAATACTTGGCTTTGCAGGTAGTTGCTGAAGTAATTTATACAAGCTTGATAATTTATCTTTTGCCTCGCAAGCCACTTGATGCAATTGAAACACCCCACCCTCTTTTGCTAAATGGGTAAAATCTATCAACTGCACTGCTTCCATGTCAATAAAAGGAGGCAATGTTTCTATGTTAGTAGCAGAAACTAAGACGCGTTGTTGCAAGGCCGGCAAACTAAATACAATCGATTGCATTTCATCTTCAAAACCTAAAGACAATAATTTATCCATCTCATCAAGAATAAGAGTTTGAATAGATGTAGTAACAAAGCTCTCCTTTTGAATATGATCCAATACTCTACCCGGCGTACCAATAAGTAAGTATGGTGGTTCTTTGAATTTATTAACTTCCTGATCGAAACTATGCCCACCGTAACAAACCGTTGCTTTATACGGTGTTTTCATTTGTTTCCATACCTCAAAAATTTGCATGGCCAATTCTCTCGATGGCGTTAGTATCAAACATTGTACCGCTTTCAATTCGGGGTTTATTGCAGCTAACAAGGGCACTAAAAAACCAAGCGTTTTCCCAGAACCCGTAGGCGCTATCAGCATTAAAGACGAATGCTTGGCGCAGGCTGCATGCATTGTTTGCTGCATTTCATTAAATGCATCTAATTGAAGTGATTGCAACAATTGCTTTTGAGAAAGGGGCGATTGGTTCATTTGGCAAAGTTAGTTTTTTAAACCCTAAGAACCTTCGAAAAGCCAGGGATAAAGTAGAAAGTTTCAGTTTAAAAAATTAATTTTACCTAATTGAATCAAGAAATCATGAAATATCATTTTGTTTTAGGAGAAGAAGCGGCAACACCCATAATGGAAGCAATTAGTTTGAACGAACAATTGCAAGGAAATGTTTGTGTATTGAAAGACCAATTAAATATTGGCCCATTAAGTAAAGCGGAAGAAGATACTTCTTTTGCAGATACGAGAAACAACTATTGGAAATCGCTTAAGCAAAACGATAAAAATGAAATCACCATCGAAGACTTAGCTTTAGTGCTCGATGCTTCTAAGGAGTTATTTGCAGACGAACATGCACAAGCATGGTTTTGGATGGCGCCAACAGCTGCCAACATTTGCGCATACTACTGGTTGCTTTCTTATTTTCAAAAACACCCCAATCGTTTTTACATTATCAATATTGCAGGTTTACCTTTTCTAAATACGGACGGGAAAGTTTTTTATCCAAAAAACTTTGCAGAAGTAAGCGCTAAAGAAATAATTAAAGCAAAAAAACTAGCACGCCCGGTAACGCCATCAGAAATTGAAATGGATACGGAGGAATGGAAAAAAATAGTAACGGAAGAAGCGGCTATTCGCTATCATGATGGCGGAAAAAAAATCGTTCAGAAGTCGGCTAATTTATATGATAGTTTACTGACAAATACCTGCACTACTCAATTCCAAAAAGCACATAAGGTTATTCAAAACATACTCACAAAAAACACGATACAAGTTGGAGAAGCCTATCTACTAGGTCGTATTCGATTTTTGCAAGAGCAAAACCAATTGATTATCCAAGGTGATGCCTCAAAATCGGCAAGAGATTTTGAAATAAAATTACCTGGCGAAGCTATTCCACTATTGTAATAGTCGCGTGCATTCTGCTAATAGCGTTGCTTTATCAATAGGCACTACACCCACTTCTTCGCATACAATACCACCAGCAATATTAGATATGGCAGCCATTATTGCAGGATCTTTGGTAATGGCATACACTAAAGCAGCGGTAGCAATTACGGTATCACCGGCTCCTGATACATCCGCTATGTTTCTTCTATGACAAGGCAATAAGGCTTTCTTAGTTCCATCATTATAGTAAACACCCTTTTCAGACAAGGTGATAAACGTAGTGCGGTGCTGCAATGCCGCAAACAAAGCTTCATGCACTGCAGTTAAATTTTGTTCATCTACCGTATCAATAGACATATGCAGCCCTTCGCGAACTTCTTTAAGATTAGGCTTGAAAATATCTACTTCTTTATACGCTAGAAAATTATTTTTCTTCGGATCAACGGCTGTTATGACACCAATTTCTTTACAGTGTTGGCTAATTCTGTGAATAACATTTTCTTTCAGAACCCCTTTATTGTAATCTTCAAAAATTAATACTTGGGGTTTTTCTCTTTGTAAAAAACGCAATACCATATCTATAAATGGGTGCTCTTCTTCTACCAACAACTCGCTTGTTACTTCGTCATCTAATCGCAGCACATGTTGATTCTTACTCATCACGCGTATTTTAGAGGTTGTAGGCCGTTGTTTACTTTTCAATAACAAACTAGTATCCATACCTTGTTCGGCACATAAGGAAGCTAACAATACGCCATTCGCATCATCGCCAATAACGCTTGCAATACTTACTTTAGCACCCAGGGCTTTTAAATTTAAAGCTACATTGGCAGCGCCACCTAATCTGCTTTCTTCATGATGTAAGGCAACGATAGGCACTGGCGCTTCGGGCGAAATGCGTTCTATATCACCCCACCAATACTTATCTAACATGACATCTCCAACGACCACTACATGTAAGGAATCGAATTTTGAAAACAGATCTTGAATAGCTTTCGTATGCATAAATTATGAATGCTTTTTTTGAATAAAATAATAAATGGGCAAACCTAAAAGTACAATAAGTAAGCCACCACCTGCAAAGGTAGTTTTAGTAATCAATAAAATAATACAAATACTGCTTGCTAAAAGCAAATAAATAAATGGAATAAACGGATAACCAAATGCTTTATAAGGTCTTTCGAGATGAGGTTGTTTTTTTCTTAATATAAAAATACCTGCAATGGTAAGTATATAAAACAACAAAACCGTAAAAATGATAAAGTCTAAGAGGTCGCCATATTTGCCACTCAAACATAAAAGAGAAGCCCAGATTGCTTGCATCCACAATGCTTTTTCGGGTACCCCTTTTTTATTGAGTTGTTGAGCTGCTTTCAAAAACATGCCATCTTGCGCCATGGTATAATAAACTCGTGCACCAGATAATATTAAACCATTATTGCAACCGAAGGTAGATACCATAATCATAACCGCAATAATAGTAGTGCCGGCACTGCCAAAAATTTTCATGGCAGCAGCTAGTGCTACTCGTTGATCTGGCGCATGGGCAATTTCTTGAATACTCAGAACATTTAAATACATAATGTTCATACTGAGGTATAAAATAGTAACAAGTAAGGTACCAATCAATAAACTCAAGCCAATATTACGCTCTGGCTTTTTTATCTCTGCAGCAATGAAGGTTACATTATTCCATGCATCACTAGAAAATAAAGCACCCACCATAGCGGTACCAATAGCCAATACGAGTGTTTTCCCTTGCAATAATTCATGGCTAATCTGCGAGGTAGTATCAGCAATGGAGAAGGCTGTCCAAGCGTGTTGCCAATTCATTTGCCATACCGCATGACCTGCCCATAAACCACAAACAACCAATAATACGATAGCCGCAATTTTGGCAAAAGTAAAAATAGATTGTATCCATTTGCTACCGTTGACACCTTGCGTATTTATAAAAGTTAAAAGTAGAATTAAACCAATAGCTAATAATTGTGATGCCTTTATACTAAAAGTACCTATTGAAAGGAGTACGTGTTGCTCTCCTAAAGATGGATATAAATAAGCTGCGAATTTAGCGAAGGCAACACCTACGGCAGCAATAGTGCCGGTTTGTATAACGGCAAAAAAAGACCAGCCATATAAGAAGCCAAATAGCTTACCATAAGCTTCTCTTAAATACACATACTGCCCACCCGCTTTGGGATACATGCCGCTAAGCTCTCCATAACTCAATGCAGCAGCTAGGGTTATAAAACCAGAAAGCAGCCAAACTACAAGTAGCCAAGCTGCACTTCCGATATGTTGAACGATATCTGTACTTACAATAAATATTCCGGAGCCAATCATAGAGCCTACAACAAGTAGTACTCCATCGAGCAAACTTAACGAACGTTTAAATGAATTAGTTTCCAAATAAAAAGATTTAGAATGCTAATTTACTTTTTTTTCTGTTCGTTTTTATACATTTCATTTAAAGCTTCTACCACATCGTTGGTAATATCTAATTGTTTATTAGCCCAAAGGATAGAACCACCTTTTGCATAAGACAATATATAATCGAAGCCTCTGTCTTTATTATACGCTTCTAGTAACTTGTCTAAGCTAGCTTGAAAATCTTTATTAAACGCTTCTTGATCTTTAATCAATTGTTGAGATAGCGTTTGGCGTCTTAGTTCTAAAGACTGTTGCATTTGATACAAACGTTTTTGTGCTGCTTCACCTTCTGTTTGAGACAAACTGCCAGCTTGCGCTCTTTTTTGTAAGGTCTCGTAGTCGCTTTGCATTTTCTTTGCAGAGCTTTCTAATTCCGCCTCTGCAGCTGCTTGTCGTTTTGTAAATTCTTCCTTTTTTACTTTATACAATTCGTATTTGTTTTGCAAAGTATCGATATCGATATAAGCAATACGACCTCCGCCTTTAATTGGAGAAGCAAAAGCTGTTTTTGTTTTGCCTGCATCTTTTTTATTAGAAAATTGCATGGCAAATAAAACAGTAACGCCAATAAATGCCAATACACTTAAAACAGTACTTATTGTTTTCATAAAATAGGTTTATAGTTGATAGGACACAAAAATAACATTCTAAACGGAGCAATTATGTATCAAAAACCTTAATAAAAGTTAAAATAAAAGCGGCTCCAAGGAGCCGCTTTTATTAAAACTACAATTATTTAATGCTTATTCGATACTTACCGTAATAGGCAAGGTGAAGATTACGGGAACTGCTTTACCATTTTGTTTACCCGCTTTCCATTTTGGAAAACTTCTAACAATACGAAGCGCTTCCTCATCTAACCCATAACCAACGCCACGAACCAATTTCACTTCGGAGATACCACCTTCGCTATCTACGATAAAACGAACGGTAACACGTGCCATATCTTGTCCAGATTCTCTAGCTGCATCCGATACTCTAAAGTGCTTTTGAATAAAGTCGGTCATAGCTTTTTCGCCACCCGGAAATTCTGGCATTTGCTCTACCCAGGTTACCGGAGCAGGAGGGGCATCGCTTACCACACCATTAGAAGGACCATCGCTACCGTCACCCGGAGGGGTAATAGCATTAATGTCACCAGGGCCTTCGTTTTTGGTTTCCGGACCAGCAGCAGCTGTTTTTAATTCCTCTTTAGTTGGTGGTGGATCTACTACTTCTTCATCTTTAACAACTTCAGGAGGTGTAAATTTCACCGTAGGGCGTGGAGGTGCTGGTGGCATTTTAGGTGGTGGTGGCGGTTCTGGTTTTTTAGGATCCAATGGTGGTGGTTCCTTCATCACCAATTCGCGCTTACTTGTTTTGGGTGCTTCTAAATTCTCTACCACTCCAGAAATTAGTCGGATAACTAAAGGAATAGCAACTAAAAGAAACATAATAGCCAAAACAATACCAGCCGCTCTTTTAGCACGAACAGGATATTGTTTCCTAAGTTCGTAGCTACCATAAAGCTTATTTCTACCATCAAAGATGATATCGATATAGTCGCTATTTAATATTTTATTAATGTCCATTTTAAATTTATTAATTTGTTGAGCAAACTGTACTAAGGTTGTTTAGCATCGGCTTCTGGCACTGCCAAAAACTCTAGTTCAACTGGAGAAATATCAACGATTGCAAAAACGGGCACTTCATTAATATTCATTTCATCCAACATATCAACCATGTCTTTATAGGTGCTATTGGGTGTTGCTTTAATTAATATAGCAACATTGTCTTTGGCTCCTAATTCGCCACTTGCCTTACGTTGTGCTACTTCTTTCATCTTAGCAATGATAATATCTCTAATACCACCGTTGGGTTTGAAATACGTAGTCTTAATGGTTGGCGGTGCTGTTTCCGTTGGTATACCGGTATAATAGTATACACGGTGATGACTACCTAATAATACCGTAAGTGCACACGATTCCTTTAATTGTTGATTTTTAACCTGTTGGTTGGGATCTTTAAAGGGCATATTAATTTCCATACTTTTTGGTTTAGACATAGTAGTCGTAAACATAAAGAAGGTGATCAATAAAAATCCTAAATCCACCATCGGCGTCATATCTACACGGGTAGATCCTTTTTTTGCTTTCTTGACCCCGGGGCCTTTCTTATGCCCCCCTTTGTCGGAGACGTCCATTTCAGCCATGGTATATTATTTTAATTCGTTTATAAATTATTTTTTAGCTGTTGATGATTCGTAGGCTGCAGTACCTTGAGGTATTGCTTCTAAATCGGTCAACAAATTAAATCGGTAAATGCTCAGACCCGCAAACGTAGATAAGATATTTTTAATAACAGGATAAGCGGTTTTGCTATCTGCTTTAATAAATATGCGTAAGTTAGGATTTACATAGCGTGCTTCATTTACCCACACAGCAAATTCGTTTGCTGTATTAGCCGATGAAGAATCTAAAGGAATACCTGATACGGTTTTATCCATTTGTTTTTGTTGGCCAGGTGTAGCCGCTAAATAAGATTTCAATTCATTGAAAGGCACCCCTACAGAAGAACCATATTTGAATTTGGTAATCTCTTCAGGCGATAAATCTAAACCTCTAGAAGCATTAATACTATTGATCATTTCCTCGCGTTTGCTTTGATTGTCGATAGAGAAGAACAAGCGTCCGTTCTCATCAACAGTAATCAACATTACATTAGCATCGGGCTGTGGAATGTCAGAAATAGATGAAGGCGTTTTTACAACCACGGGTTCATCTGGCTTAAACTTAGTAGCCAACATGAAAAAGGTAAGTAGCAAAAAGGCAACATCACACATAGCCGTCATATCGACTACGGTACTCTTGCGTGGTATTTTTACTTTTGGCATGGTTTATACGTTCTATTTTAATTAAGACACAAAATGAAATCAATTCCACAATGAAGGGAATAAATTTATTGCTTATTTATAATTAGCAACAAAGCTTTGTGTTAATGTAAACCCACTTTCGTCGATAGAATACGTAACACCATCGATCATAGTAGTAAAGAAGTTATAACCAATAATTGCAAAGAATGACGTACCAATACCTAGAGCTGTATTATAAAGCGCCTCAGAGATACCTGCAGCTAATGCAGAAGAATCTGGTGCACCTGCTTGACCCATTGCATCAAATGAACGAATCATACCTAATACCGTACCTAACAAACCTAATAAAGTTGCTACGGATGCAATAGTAGATAAGAATACTAAATTCTTTTCCATCATTGGCAATTCTAGTGCAGTTGCTTCTTCGATTTCTTTTTGGATATTAGCTACTTTTTGATCCGTATCTAATTCCGTATTGCTGATCATTTCTTTGTATTTCGTTAATCCTGCACGCATTACATTACCTACAGAACCGCTTTGCTTGTCGCACTCAGCGATAGCAGCATCTACATTTTTGTTTGCTAAATGATATTGTACTTTTCTTACGAATTCAGCACCATCAATTTTTCCTTTTGCTTTAACGATGGTTAACGCACGCTCAATGATAAAAACGATAAGCGTCAATAAGGTACCCATCAACATTGGTACAACTGGTCCGCCTAAATACATTTTACCTAATACGGTATCATGTCCCGCATTTTTCATTACGCCTAAGAAGAAACCCCAAGAAACCGCAATACATGCTACTACGATACCTAAGTTCATCATAAAATTGTTGCCATTTTTTGGCTTACCTGCATGTGATCCAGTGTTTTTTGCTGCGGCTGTTTTTACGTCTGCCATAATTGTTGTTTTTGTTTTTGAATAAATAGTTTTAATTAAACGAAGTTAGGTTGCAAAGATATAAGTCACAGTTAAAAAAACAAGTTTGTAAAGAAAAAAGTTTTACAACTTAACTATTTCATAATGTTAACATTATTGATCATCTCAACCAATTGTTTTATATGTAATAAAACGAAAGTAATTAGTTATTTAGTATACCAACACTAATTAATGACATTCAAGCCTTTATATACCTTATTTTCACTAGCTTACCCATGGGCAACAGCAGAATTGAAACTTCATTATTTTAGTAGAATCTCGTATATTTACGCATCTATTTCTTGTATCATGACTTTACAAACACTTTTGGGACTAATTTTATTAGGTATTATTGCCGGTTTTAGCAGTAGCTTAGTGGGCATAGGAGGCGGTATCATTATCGTTCCAGTATTGGTTTTTTTCTTCGGGTTTGATCAAAAAATAGCGCAAGGCACTTCCTTGTTTTTATTGGCAATGCCGGTTGCCTTAGCAGGAGCAATTACGTATTATAAGGCCGGCAATGTAGATGTAAAAACAGCGCTTATATTAGCCGTTTGTTTTGTGATAGGTGGGTTTTTGGGCGGGAAACTGGCTAATAAACTAGACACCTTTTATGTAAAAAAAATATTTGCCATTTTTATGATTATCATGGCAGTGAAATACTTATTCTTTGATAAACCAAGCGCCCCTAAAGCAACATTAAAAAATGAAACGCACCAAGATTAATTCGCTATTAAACAGTAAAGAAGTTAACTTTCCCGTATGTGTAAAAGGATGGGTTCGATCTTTTAGAAACAATCAATTTATAGCGCTCAACGACGGTTCTTGTTTGGCTACCCTACAAGTAGTTGTTGGCCTTGACTTGCTAGATGAAAATACATTAAAACAAATTACAAATGGGGCTGCCATTAGTGTTGAAGGTACGCTTGTAGCTTCTCAAGGTAAAGGCCAATCGGTAGAAGTAAACGCTCAAAAGATTGAAATTTTAGGCACTTGCGATAGCGAAGCATATCCTCTACAATTAAAAAATAAACCTAGTTTAGAATATTTAAGAGAGCATGCGCATCTTCGTTTTAGAACCAATGTATTTGGCGCTATTTTTAGAGTGCGCCATAGTTTAGCCTTTGCTATTCATAAGTTCTTTAACGAGAAAGGCTTTGTTTACTTAAACACGCCCATCATCACCGCATCGGATGCTGAAGGTGCCGGCGAAATGTTTCGTGTAACTACCCTTCCATTCGAGCAAACCCCTAAAACAGATAATGGCGACATTAACTTTGAAGAGGATTTCTTTGGCAGAAGCACCAACCTCACAGTAAGCGGACAATTAGAAGCGGAATTAGGCGCTATGGCCTTGGGTGAAGTGTATACCTTTGGACCAACCTTTAGAGCTGAAAACTCTAATACTACCCGTCACCTTGCTGAGTTTTGGATGATTGAACCAGAAGTTGCTTTCAATAATTTGACAGACAATATGGATTTGGCAGAAGCCTGCATTCAATATTTAATAAATTATGTATTAGAACATAATATGGAAGACATCAACTTCTTGGACCAACGATTGGCCGAAGAAGAAAAACAAAAACCTACACAAGACAGAAGCGAATTTGGCTTGATTGAGAAATTACGCATGGTGATAGATAACAAATTTGAGCGCATCACCTATACAGAAGCCATCGATATTTTATTACAATCGCCAGCCTACAAAAAGAAAAAATTCAAATACGATGTTAGCTGGGGTATTGATATGCAAAGCGAACATGAACGCTATTTAGTTGAAAAACATTTTAAAAAACCAGTTATCGTCACTGATTATCCAAAAGATATAAAGGCCTTTTATATGCGCCAAAACGAAGACGGCAAAACCGTTGCAGCTATGGATATTTTAGCACCGGGCATTGGAGAAATTGTAGGCGGCTCTCAAAGAGAAGAACGCTACGACAAACTGAAACAGCGTATGCAAGAAATGCATATTGCTGAAGAAGAATTGTATTGGTATCTCGACACCCGTAAATTTGGCACGGCACCACATGCAGGTTTCGGCTTAGGCTTTGAGCGAATGGTGTTATTTGTAACCGGTATGGGAAATATCAGAGATGTTATTCCATTCCCACGCACACCTAAAAACGCTTCTTTCTAAACTATTTTTTCAATGGCTATGGAAATAGCCAAGATTCGTTTCTTATATAAAAACATAGGTTTTGAATTGGAAAACATATAGCAACGAATCTGACCAAACGCTTCAACAATTATATCTAAGTTCACGCAACTTAGTCTTTGTGGGCATTTTGCTAGATCGCTATCAGTTACTCCTGTTTGGCGTTGCCATGAATTATTTTAAAAATAAAAGCATGGCCGAAGAAGCAACGCAACAAGTAATAGGACAAGCTTTAAATAAATGGCCTAAAGAATACATTACTAATATTAAAGGCTGGCTATTTATAATCATGCGCAATTATTGCTTACAACAATTGCGCGATAAAAAAGCAATCGATTCTTTAGATGCGAAGGCATGGATAGACCAGGAGGAAGAAGCAAATCCGTTTTCATTAAGCAACTACTTACCGCATTTAGAAGCCGTTTTACCTAGCTTGCCCCCTAACCAAGAACAATGCATTCGATTGTTTTACCTGCAAGAGAAAAACTATCAAGAAATTATGCAATTGACCGGCTTATCCTATAAAGAAGTAAAAAGTAATTTGCAAAACGGGAAACGTAATTTAAAAATTAAAATAACGGCAAAACTAAATCAGCATGACGTATAATATAGATCCCATAAGCACTGCTGCTATTACTGATTTGCAACTCATTGCCTACCTAGAAGGAAACGTAAGCGAGGCAGATAAAAGAATTATAGAAGCCGCCATTTTAGATGACGAAAGCATAGAGCAAGCACTCGAAGGGCTAGCTATGCTACCCGCAAGTGATATCAAGAAAATCAAGCACCAGCTCAGTAGTTCGCTTCATAAACGACTACATCGCAATGGGAAAAGAAAATTAGCGCGCTTTACTTGGAAGGATGCATTGCCTATCCTAATTGTTTTAGGTTTTGCCTTACTAGGCTATTTATTTTTACGAATTTTAAAATAAGCAATGCTAAAGCAAAAGCTATAAATAACGTAACTTGCAGTACCACAATTAATAAACATGAATTTTGAAGGGAAACATATTGCAGTAGCTATCACCGGAAGCATTGCAGCCTATAAAACACCAGAATTGGTGAGGCAGTTTATAAAAGCGGGCGCTGAAGTAAAAGTAATCATGACTCCAGATGCTACAAAATTTGTTAGCCCCTTAGTGTTAGCCACTGTTTCTAAAAACGAAGTACACTATCAAATAAGTTCAGATGCCGCATGGAATAATCATGTGGAATTGGGCCTTTGGGCAGACCTACTATTAATTGCTCCCTGCAGTGCCAATACCTTATCGAAATTAGCGAATGGCAATTGCGATACTATTGTTCAAGCTGTTTATTTATCGGCACGTTGCAAAGTTGCCATTGCGCCAGCTATGGATGAGGATATGTATGCTCATCCAAGCACACAAAAAAATATGGACACCCTACGCGCTTTTGGCAATGTTATAATACCTGCTGCTTTTGGTGAATTAGCGAGTGGATTAATTGGTCAAGGCAGAATGCCTGAACCAAATGAACTAGTAAACATTGCACATGAACTCTTATTTAATAAAGTGCTCAGCGGCAAAAAAGTGCTCATTAATGCTGGTCCTACTTACGAAAAAATAGATCCTGTTCGTTTTATTGGCAATTTTGCATCTGGCAAAATGGGCATAGCCTTGGCACAACATTGCGCTAATTTAGGCGCCGAAGTGCAATTGGTTTTAGGGCCAAGCACACAAACAATTTCGCATAAACAAATTAACATCACCAAGGTAGTTTCTGCTGATGATATGTTTACTGCTTGCCTTAGTCATTTACCATCAAGTGATATTATAATTTTAAGTGCTGCAGTAGCCGATTTTAAACCGACGCAAATCGCTGATCAAAAAATTAAAAAAACAAAGCAAGAAGAAGCACCAAGCATTCAGCTAGAAAAGACCAAAGATATATTAGCCCATATCGGAAAAGAAAAAAAAGCACATCAGTATGTAGTTGGATTTGCATTAGAAACAAACGATGAACTTAAGTATGCTAAGGAAAAATTACATACTAAAAACGCTAATTTAATCGTTTTAAACTCATTGCAAGAAGAAGGCGCTGGATTTGGCGTAGATACAAATAAAATTACTTTAATTGAAAAAGATAAAGAACTAGCCTTCCCATTGATGAGTAAAAAAGAAGTAGCCCGTATTATTGTTGATCATATTATAAAAGCACACACATGCGCAAATTAGTACTTTTTCTTATAGCAGTTAGTAGTTTTTACAAAGCAGGATCGCAGGAGATTAATTGCAAGATTAAAATCATGTCGGATCGCATACAAAATGTAGACAAACAGATTTTTACTAATATTGAAAGTAATATTCGCGATTTCATCAATCAACGTAAATGGACAAATGATGAGTTTCAAGCAGAAGAACGCATTGATATGAATATCCTTATCAATTTACTTACTAAAACTGAAGACGATATTTATGCAGCTACCTTTTCAATACAAACCTCTCGACCTGTTTACAACACCTCTTATACCAGTTCTTTAGTAAATCATGTAGATAAAGATGTGGTGTTTAAATTAAACCAATTTACACAAATTCAATTTGACGAAAATAGAATTAGTGGAAATGATGCCATGACTAGTAATCTAAGTGCATTAATTGCCTATTATGTATACATATCCCTTGGACTGGATTATGACAGCTACAAACTAAATGGTGGCACCGTATATTACAATAAAGCTTTAAACATTGTAAACAACGCTCCAGAAGAGGGAAAAAGCATTAGTGGTTGGAAAGCCATAGAAGGAACAAAAAATAGATACTGGATAATAGACCAGCTATTGAATCCGCGCTTTGCTGGACTACGCAGTTATTTGTATACCTACCATCGCGAAGGCTTCGACCTGCTTTCTACAAAACCAGAAGAAGCAAAAACAAAAATACTTAGCGGCATTCCTACACTTGGACTTATTCAAAGAGAAAATCCTGGGGCATTTTTATTGCAATTTTTCTTCAATGCAAAAAGTGATGAATTGACAAAACTATTAGCCTTAGTTCCACAAGAAAAAAGAGGCACTTATATAAATTTATTAATGCAGATGGATGTTACGAATGCAAATAAATATAATAATTTAAAATAGTATGCAACAACTATCTGCTGTTATAATAAGCTTGAATGAAGAACGCAATTTAGAAAATTGCATTCTTTCCATACAAGCAATTGCAGATGAAATAGTCCTATTAGATTCTTATTCCACTGATGCAACCCTAGCTATTGCAAAAAAATACAATTGCCATATAGTGCAAGAGCAATTCATTGGTTTTGGTCCGCAAAAAAACAAAGCCATAGCATTAGCGAGTCATGATTGGATTTTATCAATAGATGCCGACGAATGCCTTTCGGATACCCTACAAGCATCCATTCAAACATGGAAACAAAATACACCCACCCATAGTTTGTATTCCATGAATCGATTAACGAATTACGCAGGTCATTGGATTCGTTTTGGCGGTTGGTATCCAGATACCTTGTTACGCTTATTCAACAGACAATATGCACAATTTTCATCAGCAATAGTGCATGAAGAAATTGTTTTTGAAAAAGGCATGCAACTGAAAAAATTAAAGGGCGATATCCTACATTATAGTTTTCCCTATATTATTACGCACTTAAGAAAAATTGTAAAGTATTCGAGCATTGGTGCAGCAAGCGATATTGAAAATGGCAAATCTTGTAGCTATATAAAATATAAATTTGTCCCTATTTGGATTTTCATTACACAATATATTATTAAGCTCGGCTGCTTAGATGGCCGTGCAGGCTGGAAGGTAAGCTATTATTCCGCATTGGCAGCCAAAAGAAAATATGGACTCATACGCAAAGCAATAAAGGCATAAAAAAAGTCCCTACAAATTGTAGGGACTTTTTTTTAATTTTTGATGAGTTTAGCTATTGTCTTTCTGCCATTTACATTAAAGGATAAATAGTAAATTCCGGAAGCGTAAGAACTTAAATCAAATTCAAAATTTTGCAAGCTTAGCTCAGATAAAGCAATCTTAGAACCTAGAGCATTATAAATTTCAATATTACTAATTTCTTTTTGATGTTGTTTACTCAAAATGAATTTCCCATCAGAGGAAGGATTAGGTGAAACTATAAATCCATTATCTTCTAAAAGCACAATTGTTGTTGCACTATTAGTCTGAAAAGTATAATTATTACTATACGTAGTACCTATACTATTTACCGCTTTCACGCGATAATTATAAGTAGTATTAGCCGTTAAACTAGATAGTGAAGCACTTACCGCTGTAGCTGCACTGCCACTAGCCGTACTAGGTGTTGTACTCATAGTAGAGCCATATGCAGTAGTAAGCCCATATTCCACACTAATTGTTGTAGCAGCATTATTAGCAATAACGTTAGCGCCAATTGTTGCTGAATTTGTAGTAATGGCACTAGACGTTACATTTGAAATACTTGGAGCAGCTGTAGCCGCATTGGTTGTAAAAGTAAAATTTGGACTATACGAAGTACCTATACTATTCACCGCTTTTACACGATAATTATAAGTAGTATTAGCAGTTAAACTAGATAGTGAAGCACTTACCGCTGTAGCTGCACTGCCACTAGCCGTGCTAGGTGTTGTACTCATAGTAGAGCCATATGCAGTAGTTAGGCCATATTCCACACTAATTGTTGTAGCAGCATTATTAGCAATAACGTTAGCGCCAATTGATGCCGAATTAGCTGTAATAGCACTTGATGCAACATTGGTTATAGTTGGTAAGGCTGTAACGATAGAAGTAGTAAATGTAGCATTAGCACTATACGAAGTACCTACACTATTTACCGCTTTCACACGATAATTATAAGTAGTATTTGCAGTTAAGCTAGATAGTGAAGCACTTACCGCTGTAGCTGCACTGCCACTAGCCGTGCTAGGTGTTGTAGCTATAGAAGATCCATATGCAGTAGTAAGGCCATATTCCACACTAATTGTTGTAGCTGCATTATTAGCAATAACGTTAGCTCCAATTGTTGCTGAATTTGTAGTAATGGCACTAGACGTTACATTTGAAATACTTGGAGCAGCTGTAGCTGCTGCTTCTAGAAGTGTCAAAGTAGCAATGTTATGCGCATCACCTGATGTTTGCCCATTGCCATTGGTCATATTTACAGCAATATTAGCACTTACAGCTCCAGTACCTGTTGCAGGTGCCGTCCATGTAAACGTCCAACTAACGGATCCGCTAGTCAAACTTTTTCCACTAGTATGACGTATTTCAGTTCCACTAATGATAGTTTGCGTGGGTGCATTGCTTAGCGTACCTGCACTAAAAAGCAAGGTAAAACCTGCTTTAGCTGCTATTATAGAAGCATAATTGGTATTAGTTGCACTAAGTGTAATAGAATACGCTGTTCCAGGTACATAACCCGAAGCAGGAACCCCTGTCATAGTAATTAGCGTGCTCGCAGATGGCGTGCCATGGCAAGAGCAACCAGCACTTGCAGATCCAGATCCTCCGCTATTGCTCGACATTAATGCTATTGCAAATGTCAGTAATGCAATAGAGGTTATGATGATTTTCTTTTTCATATTTAAATTAGTGTTTTTACAAATATAACTTAAAATTACATACCAACCATATCTCCAGGTATTACCCAAGCATCAAATTCCTCTGCCGTCACATAACCTAAATCGATAGCTGTTTGTTTAAGCGTTTTGCCTTCTTTATGTGCTGTCTGAGCAATTTCTGCTGCTTTATAATAACCGATTTTTGTATTTAGTGCGGTAACTAACATCAACGAATTATTTAAATGAGCTGTAATATTTTGCTCAATCGGTTCAATGCCCACTGCACATTTATCATTAAAACTCATACAGCCTTCACCAATCAATCGAGCACTATGCAAGAAGTTATAAATCATCATAGGTTTATAAACATTCAATTCAAAATGTCCATTCATGCCGCCAATATTAATGGCTACGTCATTACCCATTACTTGTGCTGCAATCATCGTTAATGCTTCGCATTGAGTTGGATTTACTTTACCTGGCATGATTGAAGAACCGGGTTCGTTATCTGGAATAAACAATTCACCTATACCACAACGAGGACCACTACTCAACATTCTAATATCATTAGCAATTTTCATTAAACTCGCTGCTATTGTTTTCAAAGCACCATGTGCTTCAACAATAGCATCATGCGCGGCTAAACTTTCAAATTTATTTTCAGCTGTCACGAAAGGAAGACCTGTTAGTTCAGCTATTTTCTTAGCTACTAAAGGAGCATAACCTTTAGGTGTATTAATACCCGTACCTACTGCTGTTCCGCCCAAAGCTAGTTCTGCTAAATGAGGAAGCGTATTGTTAATTGCTTTTAGCCCATGATCTAATTGAGACACATACCCACTCAACTCTTGTCCAAGGGTTAAAGGTGTAGCATCCATAAAATGCGTTCTACCTATTTTTACTACATTCATGAATGCAGTAGCTTTAGCATGCAAGGTATCGCGCAAAACTTTTATACCTGGAATAGTAATATCAACTAACATTTTATAAGCAGCGATATGCATTGCAGTTGGGAACGTATCATTAGAAGATTGCGACTTATTTACATCATCATTCGGATGAATCATTTTTTCTTTGTCTGTCAATTGACCACCATTTTTTACATGCGCACGATACGCAATCACTTCATTTACATTCATGTTACTTTGCGTACCTGATCCTGTTTGCCATACTACTAATGGGAAAGCATCGTTTAAAGAACCTGTTAAAATCTCATCACACACATCGGCAATAGCATCGCATTTTTTAGCATCTAAAACACCCAATTCTGTATTGGTAAGCGCTGCTGCTTTTTTTAAGTAAGCAAAAGCTGCAATAATTTCTTTTGGCATTTTATTAATATCCTGAGCAATTTTAAAATTGTCGATAGAGCGTTGTGTTTGCGCACCAAAATAAGCAGTTTCGGGCACCTTTACTTCGCCCATGGTATCTTTTTCAATTCTATAATTCATACAAATAGTTTTATATTACAAAGGTATAAAATCTCTTTTCTATATTATTCATTAACTTGCAGAAACTAATAAAAATCAGGATGAAAAACGCAGTTATTACAGGTGCTACACAAGGAATTGGCAAGGCTATTGCAGAGAAATTACTTTCCGAAGGCTTAAACCTCGCTTTTTGTGCTCGAAACGAAGCCGATGTAAGCATGTGTATGCAGCAGTGGCAAGCTCAATTTCCTCAACAAAAAATTATAGGACTTGTCGTTGATCTATCTAAAAAAGAAGCTGTAATTGAATTTGCAAAGGATGCTTTACAAGCATTAGGTAATATTGAAGTACTCATAAATAATGCAGGTATTTATCTACCGGGCAGCATTGCGTCTGAAGAAGAAGGTAATCTAGAACAACTTTTACAAGTCAATCTACTTAGTGCTTATCACCTAACAAGAAGTTTACTTCCACATTTGCATACCCATGCAAAAGCGCATATATTCAATATGTGTTCCGTTGCAAGTTTGAAAGCATATCCCCATGGAGGCTCTTATAGCATTAGTAAATATGCGCTATTAGGTTTTTCAGATAATTTGCGTGAAGAATTAAAAGAAAGTGCTATCCGCGTTACCGCCATTGAACCTGGGGCTACGTATAGTAGATCTTGGGAAGGAGCAGACATAGCTGCAAGCAGAATTATGGAAGCCAATGATATAGCCATCATGTTATGGGCGGCGCTTCAAGTGAGCCATCAGGCTAATGTGGAGCATATTGTATTGCGACCACTTAAAGGTGATCTTTAATTGATTTGGTATAAAGCCGCATACTTTTTAATCGTTGCATCCCAAGAATGTGTTTGTATTGCCCATTCATAGGCATGCGCAGCCTTTGCTTTAGCTGTCTGTTTATTTACAATTAATGCTTCCAAAGCTTGAGCTATTGCATCCGTATCTCTAGCCTCCATTAACAAGCCTCGTTCTCCATCCCCCAACTGCTCTGGCGTACCACCTGTGTTTGTGCCAATGATTGGCTTCTTCATAAGCATGGCATCGAGTAAGGATAAAGAATACATTTCGTTGTATGAAGGCAATATAAAAATATCTATAGCATCTAAATAAGCAATATATGCTTTTTGAAAAGGAATTCGAATGATATGGTTTTCTAAATGATTTGCATTTACAATGTCCGATATCGCATTTTCTATAGCCTGACTTTGTGCTTCGTATACAGGCATACCATCTGAGTCTAAAAAAGCCATTGTTGGTTCACCGATGATCCAGAATTGCACTTGTTCTTGTATGTACTTTGGAAGTTTTAAATACGATTGAGCAAATTCTAAGTTGCCTTTTTCTTGATCAATCCTACTGAGCATGGCAACTACCATTTTATCTTGTGCTTGGTATTGATTTCGAATTGTATTTCTTAAAGCCTCTTGCGTTACAAACTGATGTACAGATCTGCCATAAGGTATTAACGTTATTTTATGTTCATCAATTGGAATGTTTTTTTTAATACTCTTATTAGTCAAAGCTGAAGTAGAACTAATTGCATCGACAAAATGATAAAGAAATTGATAATGCCACTTATGCTTGTTTTTTTGCATTATCATATAGGTACTATTTACATGCCGAACGCTTCTATTAAAAATACACTTATACCAAGATGCCATCCATATATCAATATTATTATGCGTATGGATATGTGTAATATTCTCTTCCGCTACAATCTTTTTAATTTTAAAAAGCAATGGCAAAGAGAATTTGCTTGCGTTTTTAGGAATATAAAAAACAGGTATGGCTAATTCTTTTAGTTCGTTTGCTAAACGGGTATTTTTCTTGGTCAATACAGCCAATTCATATCCTGCTTGCTTTTGTTGCACAAGCAATTCTTTGACATACAGTTCCATTCCGCCAAATGCGTCAGAACATATGAAGTGTAATAATTTCATAAGCTATTAATGCATTAAAAGTAAATAACAAAGAGCATATAACAAAAAGTAAATTACTTAACTGATAGTAGTAAATAGCCATGCCATTTAAAACAAGAAAATATTTTTTGTAAAAAGTTATTTTATTTACATAGATTTGCAGTAACGTTAGAAAGTAAAAAACAATTAGTATACATTTTAAAAGACAACTATCTCTTAATTATCCCTACCCTATTGTTTAAGTTTCGATCTGTAATGAAATCAATTTTATATTGACAAACAGAGGCTACGTTAATTTTAAAATATGTTATTGTTCATCTTAAAAATAAAATAAAATGGGAATTTTAAATTTCTTCAAAAACCTCTTAGGTAAAGCCAATGTAGATGTTGACTCATTAGTAAACAAGGCAGAAGGCATGACAGGCAGCGCCCTTGAAAAAGCGAAATCAGCGGCTTCCCCTCTTACCGACAAAGTAGAAGGCTTTGCAGAATCTGCAAAAGCTAAACTTAACGAATATGCTCCTCAAGCAGGAGACATGATTGAAAACTCCTTTTCTGCAGCTAAAGATAAAATGGCAGAATTAGGCAACAAGGCAAGTGACATGGCTAGTGATGCTATTAAAAGTGTAAAAGATAAAATTTAATTACTGTAACTAAAGTGAATTAGCTTGCAATAGTTTTTTCTTAGGTGTCTATACGAGTATAGCAATACCAACTTTATTTATCTATCTACCCATCGCTTATGTATAAGTGATGAGATGATTTTTCTATGCACTTTTCAAAGAGCAATTGATTAACATGAACGTTTTGATTTACAAGCAAATAGATTTAGGTATTTCCAAGCTATACAGAATGCATAATCAAGTTGTCATTTGAACCTGTTTGAACGGGTATCAAACTTTATAATTTCACAAAAGCAACAATTAAAAAATGAAACAAATTAAATTAATGATTACGTTAATGCTTTTAGCATTTTCTTATTCCCAAAGTAAGGCTCAGATTAATGATGCTGTTAAAACTAAAAATAAAGAATGGCAAATTTCTGCAAGAGCAGGATATGATCATCCTATTTTTAATGAAGATTTTAAGTATATAAATTATAAAGGAGGTATCATGGCTGGAATATCTGCCAATCATTATTGGAACAAACTTGGTATCCAAGCAGATTTCGACTATTTGGTAAACACACCTGTATCTGATGGACTTAATGGTTCAAAATACTTTAATTATGCTTTAACAGGCACCTCTGTTTTAAAATATAGTGATGTATTTACCCACAAAGAAAATGTAAAAAGAAGCTTTGTTGGTATAGGCCCTGCTTATAGATTTATGAGTAAAAACAAAAAAATCCAAACAGAGCTTGCACTACTTGGAGGTATCGGATTTGTAAATGGTGGTGAAGTCGTAGTAGAGGGCAAACGCGAAAATGGAACTATTGATTTGCTGACCTACCATTCAGGATTTAATCATCTTAGTTTATTTACAGGTAAAGCACAAGCTCGTGTAACGTATTTAATTAGTAAACATTGGGGGCTTAACATAGGAGCTTATTATATTAGACATTTTGATGGCGCAGAAGAATCTTCATACAACACTCTATTAAAAACCACTACAAGTGGCTCTAGTATTACGAATCCAATTTATTATGCCGAAAGCAAAGCCTATTCCGACCAAGCTTCTGAAAATGGAGTTGCTGGCCAATACACCGCATTTGGAAATGTCTATACCGTTAGACAGTATCAAAATGGCAACGAAAGTATGCGCAATAAATTAGACTTAGCTTCTGTTGGTGCATTTGCAGGAATAACCTATAGATTTACAACTAGAAAAAAGGCTACTCCAGTAAAAGTGGTTGAACAAATTATAGCACCTGTTATACCAACTCCAACTCCTCCAGTAATTACTAAATATTGTATTCAAGTAACAGCAAGAGACAGATACACAAATGAAGTATTACCGAATACAGATATAGCATTAAAATCTTCTAACGGAACATTAATAGGAACATCTAAAACTAATGCTTATGGCACGAGTCAGTTCTGCGATCTATTACCAGAAAACTATACTATTGCAGGTGTTTTAAATGATGTTGCTCTAGATGTAAGCACTGTTAATAAAGCTGAATTTTACAACGGTCAAATGCTTAGTAAAGACGTATTGTATTCAGACCGAAACTTTATCGTTATTGGTAAAGCTACAGAATGTTATACTTTTAATACCATTTCAGACATGAATATTATGCTTGAGCAAAAAGGCAGCGAATACAAAAATATCGTTCGTTCAGATTATAATGGAAATTTCGTTATGCAATTGCCAGAAAACGGCGTGTATGCTTTGTCTGGTAAAAAAGACAATTATTTTACGCAAACAAAAGAAGTAGTAGCTGCAAATTTCAATAGAGAAAAATCACACTTCATTCAGTTAGAAATCTGTGCTGAAAAAGCAGATTGCGATAAAGGACTTGGATTAAACAATATCTTATTTGATGTAAATAAAGCAATAATTAAAGAAGAGTCAAAAAAAGAATTAGATCGTTTAGTCAAATTCATGCAGGACAATCCACAGGTGAAAATTGAAATTGGTTCACATACAGATTGCAGATCAAGCGCTGCGTACAATAAAAAACTATCGCAAAATCGTGCAAATGCTTCTGTTAACTACGTAATTTCTCAAGGAATTTCAAATGATAGAATTGTTGGAAAAGGCTATGGCGAAAGCAAATTACTAAACGGCTGTGCTGATGGAGTAAAATGTACTGAAGAACAACATAGTATCAACAGAAGAACAGAAATGAAAGTAATCTGTCCAAACAACAAATAGGAATTATCTTTAAAAAACAATTATTATGCCTAAAAGATTGTATTGTAATACCTGTGGTGAATATATTGGCAATTGCGAACATAGCATGGGTGAAATGGGATCTTTTACTAAAACAGGTACATGTAGTAATTGTAGTAATCGATATTACGTAACCTGTGATACCAATTGCAATGAAGAGCAAAGCAATAATGCATATACCACAAAACTAAGCTTATCTGAAGATGGTAAAACATTGCTAGATGATAATGGTATTGTAGTTGCTCGATTTAATTTAGATGTGGTTGTACAAGCTGCTGATAAAAGTGCTCCGCTAAGGCTACCTGGACATTTACATTGTCTAAATGAGTGTATTGCTTGGGATGCTAATGGAAAATGCGTTAGAACCTATCGCAATTGCACTTGGGTTTTTGATCCCATGTAAAAATAAAAAGCAAGCAACAAAAAATCAAAGCAACAAACCACAAAAGCCACCTATATTGGTGGCTTTTGTTATAGATTATATTGGTATAAAAGAGTTGTATTAATTGGTTTAATTAAGAACGTGTATAAAAACAAAAAAGCCTCAGAATACTCTGAGGCTTTTAAAATAAATATGGCAGCTACCT
>CAMBYG010000027.1 GCA_945872085.1 Chitinophaga pinensis
CTGGTCCAGCAGGTGCATGTGCCGGGGCGGCATTTACGTTGTCTTCAACTGGTGCATCAACAGCATTTGGTGTTTCTCATCAATGGCAATCTGCTCCTAATTGCGCAACAGGTCCATGGACTAATATTGCCGGAGCAACTAATACTTCGCTTGTTGTTGCTGCAGGTATAACAACAGCTACTTGTTATCGTTTGGTTTCTTCTTGTAGTTATTCTAATTTATCTTCTAATTCTAATACAGTTACCGTATCATTAAATCCTCCAACGTCATGTTTTTGTGTTCCAACTTATGCAGTAGGCGGTGGTGGAGACATCATAGCTAATGTAGCCATAGGTACATGGAATAACAATACTTCATCAAATGGTAATCCCTCACCATATTTTGTGAATTATGTTCCTCAACAACCTACTCCAATTGCAATACCTAATGTTGCAGCTTCAACCACTTTTAATTTAGTCATTAGTTTTGGATCCGATGTTAACCAATATTCTGGTGCATGGGTAGATTGGAATCATGATGGATTATTTACCACTACAGAATATTTTACTACAGGTACCAATGCTGGAGCATTTGGTTCTGTAACAATTCCTATTCCTGTTCCTACAACTGCTTTGCCAGGTAATACACGTTTGAGAATAAGAGGTGGTGATGATCAGCCTATGACAGCAGCACAAGCTTGTGGTCCAAGTAATTCTATGTTTGGCGAAGCGGAGGATTATTTTATTAATGTAGTGCCACCTCCTCCAGTGCCAACCATTACCGGTAATAGCAATATTTGTCAAGGTAGTTCTATGATTTTAACAGCTAGTTCTTCTGTTGCAGGAGCAACATTTGCTTGGACGGGCCCTAATGGGTTTACGGCTACAACCGCTGCTATAACCATTCCTAATTTTCAACCGGTAAATGCTGGTGCCTATACGGTTACCGTAACAGTTGCTGCTTTATCTAATTCCAATACGGTAACAGTTGCGTGTTTGCCTGTTCCGGTTAATACGATCTCCGCATCTGGTTCATTAACCTTTTGTCAGGGTAATTTCATTTCTCTTTCTGTGCCAAATGCAACAGGTGCATCTTATACTTGGGTTCAAAATGGATCACCAATTGTAGGGTACAACTCCAATATACTTAATGTTGCTGCTTCTGGAACTTATAATGTTGAAATAACGGGTTCTAATGGATGTACGATTTCAACTGTCATCTCTACAGTGGTTGTAAATCCTTTACCCAACGCAGTTCTTACTCCGGCTGGTCCAACTTCAGTTTGTAAACCGCTTACCGTACCCATGTCCGTTTCTACAGGATCTGGTTATTCATATATTTGGAAAAAAGATGGCGTGAATATTACCGGTGCTACATCGGCTACATATAGTGCAGCGCAATCTGCTACTTATTCTGTTGTTGTAACGGATGTAAATGGATGTGTTTCAAATTCTAATAATAGTATTGTAAATATAGATACTACATTAACGGGAATTACTTTGTCTGGACCAATATCTTTCTGTACAGGATTTGTTACCATGCAAGCACCAACCAATTCGAACTACACGTATCAATGGATTAATAATGGATCTATAGTTGCTGGTCAAACCTCTTCCTCTTATACGGTTGGTAACGCAGTCTTATCTACAATTAATATTTCTAATGTATATGTAAAAGTTACAAATACGCTTACAGGTTGTATAGATTCGTCAGCAAATACCGTCGTTACGGTTGGTATTGCTCCACCTGCATCTATTAGTCAGCCAGATACCGTTAATGCATGTTTTGGTATACCATATACATTAAATGCAAATACTGGTCCCGGATTAACTTATCAATGGTATTTAGATAATACAATTATACCGGGTGCTACATCTGCAAACTATGTGCCAACGGTTACGGGTTCTTATAATGTAAGAGTTTATTCTAGTCCATCTTGTTACGGACTTTCTAATAACGTATATTTTATTATTAATCCATTACCAAGTGCTACGATTACTTCTTCTACAGGTAGTTTCGATGTTTGTCAATTTGATACGCTTACAATGAGTGCAAATACGGGTGCTGGGTATACTTATCAATGGAAATTAAACGGTGCGGCAATAGCAGGTGCAAGTGGTGTTACCTTTAAAACAGGTAGTGCAGGTAATTACTCCGTAATTGTTACAAGTATTTATGGCTGTCCAAAAGAATCTACTCCTGTATCTGTGGTAGTAAATCCATTACCAACAGCTACTGTATCACCTACAGCAGCGCAAAATTTATGTACGGGCACTTCTGGCACATTGTATGCCAATACAGGCGCTAATTTAGCCTATCAATGGAAACTGAACAGTACCAATATTAGTGGACAAACAAATGCTATGATTAACTCAAATCTTGGGGGTAATTATACAGTTGAGGTAACCAATACCATTACGGGTTGTAAAAACACATCAACACCTCCTGTAGCGTTCATTTTAAAGCCAATACCGGTAGCAGTTGCAACTCCGTTAACGGGTACTTCTTTTTGTCAAGGTAATAGTACGGTTATATCAGCAACATCAACTTACGGCAATACCTATCAGTGGTTTATGAATGGCAATGCTATTGCAGGTGCTAATGCGGCAACCTATTCAGCAGCACAAGCAGGTTCTTATACGGTACTTATACAACGTGATGGATGTACTAATACATCAAATGCAATTGTGACAACAGTATTGCCATATATCAATCCAGTAGCTGTTGCTGTAGGCAATACACAAATTTGTAATGGAGATTCCGTTACATTATATACACAATCAGGTACAAATTACAACTACCAATGGTTGCGTAATGGTATTGTTTTAGCAGGTGCAAATAGTTCGGTTTATAAAGCTGCATTACCAGGAAATTATGCTGTTGCAGTTTCTTATAATGGATTATGTAGTCAAACCTCTAATGCAATAGCCGTTAATGTATCGCCAGCAATTAACGCAGCATTAGCTAATCCATACCCTGGTCCAATTGTTAGATTCTGTCCTAATACAATCAATAAATTGGAAGTGCAAGTACAAGCACCTAATGTAAGTTACCAATGGTTTTATAATGGATATACATTGCCGGGTGCTATTGGTCCAAGCTTAAATATTTCACAAGCGGGATCGTATTATGTAAAGCTTACCAATAATACGGGTTGCTCAGCAAATTCAATAATAGCTAATGTAAGTTACTATGTGTTAGCATCTCCTGTAATTACTCAAAGTGGAATGACTATTGGAACTACTTCATATGCATCTTATCAATGGTATTTTAATGGTGTTGCTATTCCTGGTGCAACTTCACAATTTGTTTCTATAAGCGAAGATGGAGATTATCAAGTGGAAGTAAAAGACATAAATGGATGTTTTGTAAAATCAGTTCCATTTAAAACTCCAGCTTTAAGTGTAGGTGCTGTTTACAATACCGTTTTAATCAATATTTATCCAAATCCATTTAATGAGGAGATTAAAATTGAAGCGTCTAAAAAAGTTCAAGTTTCTATAGTTGATATTACAGGAAAAGTGGTAATACCAATTACGTCTGAAACAACTATAGCAACTTCACAATTAGCTTCTGGATTGTATTTCATGAAAATATATACAGAAGATGGAAGTCTTATTGAAACAAGAAAACTTAATAAATAAATAGATTGTGCTAAGAAAAGCGGGATTGTACAATACAATCCCGCTTTTTTTATTTAACGAGCTTATAACAGTTTTCTAAAAAAACTAAATCTAAAAAATCAATAATTTTATACAAAATTCTATCTATGAAAAAAACAGCTTTAGTATTTTGCCTCTCTGCAGTGAGTTTGTCATCTTGCATTGTTGTTAACATGCCAGTTGCTCCATCAAGATTAAATGATTCAGTATTTAGCTTTGTAGACCCTCATGACACCTTAAAATCACATGTTAATTGTGCCAATGGTGGTTTTCATTTTATTGGCGTTGCGCCAACTGGTCAATATGCTGCTATAGCACCAAAGATGGGTTTTGGATTTGATATAGAGGGATATTCAAAAAATTTGACACCTAAGAAGAAAGTAGCTACGTATTTAGGGGGTGATATAATGGTAGCGTGGAAAGACAGAACAGATTATACATTAGTAGATGTTGTTGGATACGCAGTTAAAGGGAAAACATCATTGTCTAATTCTTTAATAGCTACTCACGTAAATGCCCGCTTCGAAATGAATAAAAAGAAATTTAGACCTTATGCATTGGGATCTGTTGGATGGATGGGTTTTGCAACCGATCAGATGTTGCGTGTAAATAATACTTCAAATTCTACAAATACAGTGATAATGGGTGTATTAAACAAAAGTGTTAATCTAGGGTTTAGATATTTTATACACAAACAAGTAGCATTAGATTGCAGGGTAGGCTATAATATGCCAAGTGCTACTCGATTAGGGGAAATACAACGTGCCGTGTATGATTCTATTAGTACTACCTATCATATTCCGGATGTCTCATTAAATCCTAATTTTTTCACTTTTAAGATTGGATTTTTATTTTGTTTAAATAGCGGTAAACACGCTAATGCTCATTCTAGTTATTATAGAGATAATTATTATCGATCTAACTCTTATACACCTTCTTTTAGTGTGCCTAAGCCAGTTATTAAACCTGCAACACCAATCATGCAGAATTAATGAATAAAGTAAGTTGTAATGATATAAAGAAAAGGCTGCTATTAAGCAGCCTTTTCTTTTCTTAAAGCAATTGCAGGTTTTTGATATGTTGTTTTTAAATTCAGTTATATTTAATTAATAAAAAAGGGTAGCATTTGCTACCCTTTTTATTTTGTATGTTATTTGTGGAAACTAGAATGAATAACGTAAGCCTAATTGTAATCCCCAAACAGATGAGTTGGTATATGCATTTCTAAATGTAGAAGTTGGCAATACACTCATTCCTGTAGCTCTATCAACTGTAGTATTTAATTGATAAGTTGCAGTTCCTGTTGTTGAGTTTACAGTTGGTCTTAAGATTGCAGCGTTATTTACATTTAATTCTTGGAAGATTCCCCAATCTTTGTTAATGAAATTTAAAGCATTCAACATATCTGCACTAAATTGAATGGTATGTTTTTTACCATTAACTTGAATGTTGAAGTCTTGAAGTATTCTTAAGTCTAAACGATGATACCAAGGGAATTTTGCACCACTTTTGTCTGCATATCCACCTTTATGAGTGCTTAAATATTTATCCTGATCCATATATTTTTGGAAAGCTTCCATTTGATCTTGTTTGCTAAATAAAACTACACCACCAGTACCTGTGATATCTGTAAAAATCAAATCAGATGCTTTATTAGGAACATAGATTAAATCCGCATTGGAGTTATCTCCATTAATATCTGAAGAATAGATATAAGAGAATCTACCTTGAGTTGACCCTTCATAGAATGCAGAGATTGTAGTAGCAGTAAAGTTATTCCAATTGAATTTTTTAGAAATGCTAGCAACGATTCTATGAGGCACGCAATACTGAGAAATACCAAGTACTTGAGCATTTGGCGTAGAAGCATTAGCTACAGATTGCCATGCAGATATGGCACGAGAACCCGGGTTGTTGCTCACGTCAGATACACTTGAGCCTGTATAAGCCGCCATTACGTATAAGCCATTAGCAAAGTTCTTTTGGATTTGAGTTGTAAATATAAACCCTTCTCCTTTATTGGTGTTTGATAAAACCGTAACGTTGTCTGTAGCGGTATTGAATCTACGAACAGAAGAGCTTGTATAATAAGGACGAGTTGAATTCCCTTCTGTAATTACTCTTGTTGTGTTGTTTAAGTTTGCATCATATTGAAAAACAGCATTGATATCTTTATTATAGATAGCTTCTAATGTTAAAATGTAATTGTTTTTTAATTTAATGTCAGTAGCTACATTTAAACGGATAACTTGTGGCATTTTAAAATTAGGATCTACTAATGCTAAACCGGATGAAGGTAAAGCTCTTCCGGGAGTTGATGGGAACCAAGAAGGATTATTAGTTTTAATTTGGTTTGCATCAGCAACTAATGGAATACTGTTTAAACGGGTAGTATCTGTAATGGTTATTAAGCTTAAAAGTGTCCCTGTGCTACCTGGTTGGTTAGTAAACCATACAAATGGAACGCGTCCACTAAATGCACCAACACCTCCACGAACTTGTAAACTTCTATCTCCATTTACATCCCAGTTAAATCCAAGTCTTGGATTGATAGTTGCTGGAGTACTAGGCCACATGCCAGATTTGAATGTTGTTGGTTTGCCATCCATATTTAATAATCTCAACGTATCTACATATGGATTGCTTGTGATTTCGTTGTTATAGAATGGTTTGTCGATACGAACGCCAGCTGTTAGTACTAAACGATCGGTAATATTTATTTTGTCTTGGATATAAGCACTACCCATTCCAATGTTTAATTTTACATAAGGATCTTGACCTTCGTTTGCATAGCAATAAGAGAAAGCAAGAGGTCGTTTGCCTGCTAAGAAGTCAGCAGTTGAATTGTATTGGTAGTATCCAGTTCCAGCACCATTTAAGAAGCTATTTCCAAAGGTCATAAAATCATAAGCAATACCAGCTACGATAGTATGTTTACCAGTTTTATACGTTAAGTTATCAATAAAAGTACCTACTGTATTTTTTACATCATTTTTGTAAGTAAACAATTCATAACCCGCACTAATATAGTTAGCACCACTTTTTAAGATATCTATGAATGGGAAGATATCACTATTAGAAGTACGTTGGTCACGAATTTCTGTATATGTAGCCAATAATTGATTGCTTAATTTGCTTCCAAATTTAGAATTTAATTCAGCAGATAAGTTTTTAACCGTGTTTTTAAAACCATAGTTAGAGTTGTCATACGTTAAAGCCGTATTGGAAATACGGTTGTTTGAACGACGCGTAACACCACCTGGAACAGAAGTTCCGTTGATTGATTGGTTGTTTTCTGAAGTTACTGTATTAAAACTAATGTTGAATTTGTGGTTTTTGTTAATGTTATAATCTAAACGAACTAACGCTTTAGTATTTCTTGAACCCCACTCTTCAGCATAACCTTGATATGCACCAGTAGTATAGCCATAGTTGTTTTTTAAGAAATTAGAAACAGCTATTAAATCAGTTTCTAAAACAGAAGTTTGGTTAGGATTACCTGTTGATGATCCAGGATTAGCAATTTGAGGGATTTGAGGAGTGATTGTTGATTCTTTTTCGAAGTTTACGAAATAGAATAATTTATTTTTTTTGATCGCACCACCTAATCTAAAACCCATGATTTGCTTTGTAGAAGCTAATGGATCTGGTAAGGTGTAATCAGCAATTTTTTTACCGTTATAATTTTGGTTGCGGTAGAATCCATAAACAGAACCTGTTAGGGTATTATTACCACTTCTTGTTACTGCATTGATATTAGCACCCGTAAAGTTACTTTGACGAATATCATAAGGCGCAATATTTACTTGAATTTCTTCAATCGCATCTAAAGAGATTGGTTGCGCATCACCACCAGGTAAATTGCTAGAAGAAACACCAAAGTTATTATTAAAATTAGCACCATTGATTTGGATATTGTTATAACGACCATCTCTACCACCAAATGAGTTACCGCCACCACCTTGAGGTGTTAAACGCGTAAAGTCATTGATAGAACGACTGATAGTAGGTAAAGTAGAAATTTGACCTAATCCAATGTTTGTTGAAGCACCTGTACGTTGGTTATTCAAAATTGGATTGCGGCTTGTAGCTTTTACCGTTACATTTCCAAGTTCTTTTCCACCATCTGCCATACGAGCATTTAAGCGATATGCTTCGCCTAAGGTAATGTAGATGTTGTCGAATACTTGTGCCTCATAACCAATGTAAGTGATTTCAACTTTATAAGGACCGCCAATGCGAAGTCCATCTATGTCAAAACTACCATTGTCTTGAGAACTGGTTCCGTATACAGTTCCAGAAGGTAAGTGCGTTGCTTTTACTGATGCGCCAGGAAGACCAGAGTTCTTTTGGTCTTTTACCATACCAGTTAAATTACCAGAGGTAACTTGTGCAAAAGCTTGCAAACTTACAAAGGCTATAAGCATAGCCAAAATGCTGATTTTTTTAAGCATAAATTTGAGTTTAGTTTGAATACAAAATTCCATATTTTTTTTAACATATCCATGCATTTACCTTAACTTTCTTATAACTTAATAGTAATATAATGTGGAAAACTGATTGATATCATAGTTTATCGATGATTATTAGGTTTTGTTTATGAATATACCCATGAAAATCAATTATATTTATACAAAATATTAGTATGAATATAAGTTTTCATGGGGCAGCCCAAACAGTTACAGGGTCAAAACATATAATACATTTACAAAATGGTAAGAAAATACTACTGGATTGTGGTATGTTTCAAGGCTTAGGTAAGGATACGTTGAGGCTAAATCAAGAATGGGGATTTGATCCTTCCTCAATTTCAATGGTGCTTTTAAGTCATGCTCATATCGATCATTCTGGTTTATTGCCAAAATTGGTTAAAGACGGCTTTAAGGGATCGATATACTGCACTACAGCTACAGCTGATCTAGTTAAATTGATGCTTATAGATAGCGCTCATATTCAAGAAAATGATGTAAAGCATATTAATAAAAGAAGATTAAGAGACGATCGCCCATTGGTAGAGCCCTTATATACCTCTGAAGATGCAGAAAAGGTATTTGAGCTACTAGTTCCTGTGAAATATAATGAAGACCTCAAAATTGATAAGCAAATAAGTGTAATATTCTCCGATTGCGGTCATATTTTAGGAAGTGCAGCAATTAATGTGCGTATTATTGAGGAGGGGCATTCAAAAACATTGTGTTTTAGTGGAGATGTAGGTAGATATAGGGATATGATTTTAAGAGCACCCGAAGTTTTTCCTCAAGCAGATTACATTATTATGGAAGCTACTTATGGCAATAAGTTGCACGAAGAACATGTTCCTTCTGTAGAACGCTTTTTAGATATTCTTACCGATACTTGTTTGAAAAGGAAAGGGAAATTAATTATCCCTGCTTTTAGTATAGGAAGAACACAGGAGCTTTTATACCTTTTAAATAGATTAGAATTAGAACATCGTTTACCACATTTAGATTATTTTGTAGATAGCCCTTTGTCTATTAATGCTACCGCTATTATCAAAAATCACCCAGAATGCTTTAATAGTCATGTTCAAGAATTATTGAAAAAAGATGATGATGTGTTTGGCTTTAAAGGTTTGCATCTAATAGAGAAAGCAGAAGATTCTATACGATTAAATGATTATGAAGGTCCTTGTGTAATAATTTCTGCTTCTGGTATGGCCGAAGCAGGTAGAATCAAACATCATATAGCACATACTATTGAGTCTACTAAAAATACTATTCTAATTGTAGGCTTTAGCGAATCGCATTCGCTGGCTGGGAAATTAAAATCAAACCCGAAAGAAGTAAAAATATTTGGCGAGCCTTACCAAGTAAATGCAGCTATTGAAACTATCGACTCTATGAGTGCTCATGGCGATTATGAAGATTTATTGAAATGGTTGTCTTGTCAAGATATTTCTAAAGTAGAACATTTTTTCTTAGTGCATGGTGAATATGAAAATCAACTCGCAATGCAAAAACGATTACAGCAAAAAGGGTTCAAAAATGTGGTCATTCCTAAAATGCATGAAGAAATCACCTTATAAAAAAAGAGGCTCCATTTGGAGCCTCTTTTTTTATAAGGAACTATTTAAGTGATTTCGTTTTTCATAAATTCGCTTAAGCCTCTTCTCTGGTGCCGCAGAAAGTAGAAGAGGGTATTTTTCTACCGTTACTTCAGAAGAGTCTAAGCCAAAGCCACGTTCTTCTGATAAGGAAGATTTTTTAAGTATGAAATAAGCACGCATGATTAAACGCTCTAGTAAAGGCAAGGCGTTGTCTCTAGAAAGTATTTTTTCAATTACAACAAATCGAAAATCGCCAACCAAATTATTTTTACCTAAAGAGTCGTATCTACTTGTAACATTCACTTCTTTGTTTTTTACCATATCTTCCACTACTTGTCTAAACATCGATTGAATGCGATGCTCTACTCTAAAACCAAGCCTAAACTCTACTCTGATAATTTCATTCGGAATTATTGTTTGTACTATATATTCCGTAGTATAGGGATCATCCAATACATCTACGTGCACAAACCAATAGATATCTGCACGCTTAGGCATATTATGAAAAATAGAGAACATAATTTTGTGCTCAATTTCTTTTTTATTGTTTGCGCTAGTAAGATATACAAGGTGGGTAGCATATTTTGGAATACTCTTGTCTAAACTCAACTCTTGCATGAGTATTTCATAGTCATCTACTTTTACAAACTCTACGTAACGATTTTTAATTTTTCTTGCTTTGTACCAAACATACATACAAAGAAATAATAAACCTCCTATGATTACAGTTACATATCCTCCATGGCTAAACTTAATAACATTAGCGATCAAGAAACTCAATTCAATACTTAAGAAAACACTCAGATAGATGAAGATTGTAACTCTATTTATTCTGCGTGTGAATAAGAAATAAGAGAATAATAAAGAGGTCATAATCATGCAGGCAGTGATGGCTAATCCATAAGCAGCATCCATATTGGCTGATTTCTGAAAGTAAAGTGTGATGCCTACGCAACCTACAAATAGAAGTGTATTAATGCCAGGTATATATAATTGGCCTCTTTCATCGGTAGGGTAATTTACTTTCATTTTAGGCCATAAATTCATTTTAATAGCCTCACTAATTAGCGTAAAGGAACCAGATATTAAAGCTTGGCTGGCAATAATAGCAGCCATAGTTGCTATAATAATTCCAGGTATCAAAAACCAATGTGGCACTAATTCGAAAAATGGATTTTTAATAGAAGCGTCCCAAGTTTGTCCTTTTAATGTTAGCAAGTAAGCGCCTTGTCCTAAATAGTTAATCAATAAGGTTGTTTTTACAAAAGCCCAGGATACTCGAATATTCCCTTTGCCTACATGTCCTAAATCTGAGTATAAAGCTTCGGCACCTGTTGTACATAAAAATACGGCACCCAATAGCCAAAATCCTTCATGGTAATGGGTGAGTAGACGAAATGCGTAATAAGGATTGAATGCTTTTAAAATACTAATATCATCAGTTATATGAATAAAACCTAAAGCGGCTAACATCAAAAACCAGATCGTCATTATAGGCCCAAAAGCTTTTCCAATATAGGATGTGCCAAATTGTTGAAAGAAAAATAAAAGAGAGATGATAATGATGCCAATGCCTACTAGACTCCCTTCGCTAATTTCACTTAAAGCAGGAATATTTCTTAAGCCCTCTACCGCAGAAATTACGGAAATGGGAGGTGTAATCATACCATCGGCCAAAAGAGCTGCGCCACCTATCATGGCTAAAAATACGGGCCATGGGGCATGTCTTCTAACGAGTGCAAATAAAGAGAAAATGCCACCCTCGCCATTATTATCGGCACGCAAAGTGAGCATTACATACTTAATCGTAGTTTGCAAGGTTAGTGTCCATATGATGCAAGACAAGGCGCCAATAATAAGTTCGTCACTTATTACTTTGTTGTTGCAAATTGCATTAAATACATAGAGCGGGGATGTTCCGATGTCTCCAAATACAATGCCTAAGGCAATTAGAGAACCTGCTATGGAAGCTTTGTGTAAGTGTTTAGCCACAAAAAAGGGTATTAGAAATAATGAAAAACAAATTTAATAGGTTTCTTTTTACAAATATCTATTTAAGTATAAAAAATTTAAGATGCTTCTAAATTAATTGAATTTACTTCCTCCAAAATTTCAAAGAGTTCATTTTTGTCTAAAGAATTTACTAAGCGAGCTCTAAATTCTTTAATGTTAGGATATCCTTTCAAATAATTGGCATAATGACGGCGCATTTCTAAAATACCTAATCGTTCTCCTTTCCAAGCCATAGAACCTTCTAAATGCTTTTTGCAAGCTGCTATGCGCTCCTCAATGCTTGGCGCTGCCAAATGCTCACCCGTATTCAAAAAGTGCTTAATTTCTCTAAAAATCCATGGGTAACCAATAGCTGCTCTGCCAATCATTACACCATCTACGCCATATCGATTTTTATAGGCTAATGCTTTTTCAGGGGTGTCTATATCGCCATTGCCAAATATAGGAATATGAATGCGAGGATTGTTTTTCACTTTTGCTATCAACGACCAATCGGCTTCTCCTTTATACATTTGCATGCGGGTTCTGCCATGTATACTTAATGCTTGCACGCCCACATCTTGCAAGCGCTCCGCTACTTCTTCTATATTTAAACTACTGTTATCCCAGCCTAAACGGGTTTTTACGGTAACGGGCAAATCAGTTGCATTTACAACAGCTTTGGTTAGTCTTACCATTAAATCAATGTCCTTTAATACACCGGCACCGGCTCCTTTGCAAACTACTTTTTTTACCGGGCAACCAAAATTAATATCTACCAAATCGGGTTTAGTAACCGATACAATTTTAGAAGATAACGCCATTGCTTCTTCGTCGCCTCCGAATATCTGAATTCCAATAGGGCGCTCGTAATCAAAAATGTCTAGTTTTTGTCTGCTTTTTATAGCATCCCGTATTAGCCCTTCCGATGAAATGAATTCCGTATACATCAAATCGGCACCCTGTTCTTTGCACAAGGCTCTGAATGGAGGATCGCTTACATCTTCCATGGGTGCCAACAACAAAGGAAATGTTGGTAAGGTTATGGGGCCAATTTTTACCATTGCGACGCAAAATTAGTTTAGATTAATTAGATAATCGAATTTATTTTACTTGATAAAATTAACGAATATTAAAACAAACATTCAATCCTGATTTGTACCTTTACGTATTAAAATTTAAAAGATGAACAACGCTTATTTTTACTATCCAGAACCCAAAAATGAAACGGTTCTTAATTACGCTCCTAAAAGTATGGAAAGAGCAGCTTTAAAAGAAGCTGTTGCTCAGTTGAAAAGCAAACAAATAGATATACCAATGTATATAGGTTCGGAAAAAGTGTTTACGAATCATAAAATACAAATTCACCCACCACACGAAACAAGTCATGTTTTAGGCTGTTTTAATATGGGTGAAGAAGAGCACGTGCACGCTGCTATTTCAGCTGCATTGGCTGCAAGAACACAGTGGGCTGCTATGTCGTGGGAACATAGAGCCGGAATATTTATGCGCGCAGCAGAATTGTTGGCAACTAAATACCGCTTTAAAATGAATGCAGCTACAATGCTTGGGCAAAGTAAAAATGCTTTTCAAGCAGAAATAGATGCCGCTTGCGAGCTGATTGACTTCTTACGATTCAATGTCCATTTTTTATCTAAAATTTTTCAAGAACAACCCATCTCTCCAGTAGGTTTTAATAACCGAATGGAATATCGCCCATTAGAAGGATTTGTTTTAGCGGTAACACCATTCAACTTTACAGCTATTGGTGCTAATTTAGCTTGCGCACCTGCAATGTGTGGCAATGTAATCGTTTGGAAACCTTCAGATGCTCAAATTTATTCTGCTCAGGTATTTATGGAAATTATGCAAGAAGCAGGATTGCCAGATGGAGTAATCAATGTAATCTATACCGATGGCCCCAAAACGGGTGATATATGTTTTGCGCACCCTGATTTTTCTGGTATTCACTTTACGGGTTCAACAGGGGTGTTTCAGCAAATGTGGAATGCTATAGGTACTAATATTCATAAATATAAAACCTACCCAAGAATTGTAGGCGAAACCGGTGGAAAGGATTTTGTATTGGCACATAAAAGTGCTTTGCCAGATGCAGTAACAGCTAATTTAATTAGAGGCGCTTTTGAATATCAAGGCCAAAAATGTTCGGCAGCTTCAAGAGCTTATTTGCCTTCTAATTTAGCACCCGAAATATTAGCTTCTTTAGTAGCGCAAACAAAGGACTTGAAAATGGGTGTAGTAGATGACTTTACTAATTTTGTAAATGCCGTTATCAATGAGCGTTCTTTTGATAAAATTGCAGCTTATTTAGAGCGTGCAAAACAATCTAACGAAGCAGAAATTATTGTAGGGGGTAATTATAATAAAGAAAAAGGATGGTTTATTGAACCTACGGTTATCCTTACAACCAATCCGTTTTACGAAACGATGTGTGAAGAGTTGTTTGGTCCGGTATTGACTATTTATGTATACCCAGAAAATGATTTTGAATCAATTTTGCACACCGTAGATACCACAAGTGCATATGCACTTACAGGTGCTATCTTCTCTCAAGACCGATATGCATTAGAGATGGCTACCAATAAATTGGTGAATAGCGCAGGTAATTTTTATATCAATGATAAACCAACCGGTGCCGTAGTTGGTCAGCAACCATTTGGTGGTGCAAGAGCTTCTGGCACCAATGATAAAGCAGGATCTATGTTGAACATGTTGCGTTGGTTAAGTCCGCGTACCATAAAAGAAACATTTGTGCCGGTTACCAATTATCAATATCCATTTCATCAGGCCGATTAATTTTTTTACTAACTTTAATAAAATATTTTCATGGAACAATTTTCAAATTACACAGTAGAAGGAACTCAGTTGGGTTCTAAGAACATTGCAAAATCTTTTATGTCCAATGTTTTTTCTTGGATGTTTGTTGCTTTAGCAGTATCAACTGCTTTTGCCTATGCATTTAGCAGCAACGAAATGCTATTGAGCTATTTAATTGGTGAGCGTGGCCTTACCGGTTTAGGGAAAGTAACCATGTTTGCTCCATTAATTTTTGTATTAGTAATGTCTTTTGGTTTTGCTAGATTATCAGCACCTGTGCTTACGTTATTGTTTATTGCTTATGCTGCCATTACGGGTATCAGCTTTAGCTTTATCTTATTAGTGTATACACAAGGTTCCGTTATTACCTGTTTCGCTGCGGCGGCTTCTATGTTTGGTATCATGGCAGTAATGGGTTATACTACTAAACAAGATCTTACCTCTTTCGGACGAATTTTATCTATGGGTTTAATCGGTATTGTAGTTGCCTCTTTAATCAATATGTTCATGGGTAATGCTACGATCGATTACATTATTAGCATAGTAGGCGTTGCCGTATTTACAGGACTTACCGCTTATGATGTGCAAAAATTAAAGAACATTGGTGCAGGTATCGGTGCAGAAGGAATAAGTGATAATGACGTTAAGAAATTATCTATTTTTGGTGCGCTTACCTTGTACTTAGATTTCATCAACCTATTTTTAATGTTACTACGTCTATTTGGAAGCAAAAGAGACTAATTGCAATAGTTCTAAATTTTTAAATGGCTTACTCTAATTGGAGTAAGCCATTTTTCTTTTTATTGCGATTGAAAATGTATTTTTACATTCTATTATGGCCATCATACTTGCAATTGAATCTTCCTGCGATGATACCGGCGCTTCTATAATCAAAGATGGCGTGGTATTGAGCAATGTTATTGCTACCCAATTAGATCATAGTAAATATGGAGGGGTTATCCCAGAGTTAGCATCGCGCGCGCACATGGATGCTATTTTGCCAGTGGTAGCAGCAGCAATAGATAAAGCTGGAATAGTAATGCCGGAAATAGAAGCAGTTGCTTTTACACAAGCTCCTGGGCTTATTGGTTCTTTAATGGTAGGTGCTTGTTTCGCAAAATCCTTTGCGCAAGCACGCTCTTTACCTTTAATTGCAGTGCATCATATGCAAGCGCATGTAATGGCTCATTTTATAGAGGATCCAAAGCCTAGTTTCCCCTTCTTATGTTTAACGGTTTCGGGCGGGCATACACAATTAGTGCTTTGCGATTCGCCTTTGCAAATGCGTGTAATAGGAGAAACTATTGATGATGCTGCTGGAGAGGCCTTTGATAAAACAGCTAAAATGTTGGGCTTAAAATATCCGGGCGGACCAATCATTGACAGTTTAGCAGCTAATGGCAATCCACAGGCTTTTGTTTTTCCTAAAAGTAATATGCCAGATTATAATTTTAGTTTCAGTGGCTTAAAAACGAATATTCTCTATTTTATTCAAAAACAACAAAAGCTCAATCCTGCTTTTGTAGAAGAGCACTTAAATGATATCTGTGCTTCCGTTCAATATACTATTATTGAGTCGCTTTTATTGAAATTGAAGAAGGCTGCTACAGACTTCAACGTAAATCAAATTGGTATTGCAGGTGGCGTGTCGGCCAACAAAGGATTGCGTTCTGCATTTGAATCAGTAGGAAAACAATTGAAATGGGCAACCTATATTCCTTCTTTCGAATATTGCACCGACAATGCGGCTATGATCGCAATCGTAGCCCATTATAAATTTGAAGCAAAAGATTTTGTTGATTATAATATCGTTCCTTCACCCCGAGCTACTTGGTAATGAGTAATACTTATTTTCAATTCAAGCAATTTACAATTCATCAGGGCGACTGTGCTATGAAAGTAAGTACAGATGCTTGCATACAGGGCGCATGGGCGCAGGTGCCGATTACTAGTAAACGAATTTTAGATTTGGGATGTGGTACGGGCTTGCTAGCCTTAATGCTGGCGCAGCGATTTTCTAATTGCATTATTGACGCAATAGAAATAGACGAACTTGCAGCAGCTCAAGCAAGACGAAATGTAGCGGAAAGTAACTTTGCAAAGCAAATTAATATACTTCATGCCGATGCTCTTGCATATCCTTTTGAGCATTCGTATGATTTTATTATTTGCAATCCTCCTTTTTTTAGCAACAGTTTAAAAGGTCCAGATAGCAATAGAAATCTAGCTCGTCATCAGCAGGAGTTAACCTTAGTTAAATTGTTTTCCGTGTTTCAAGAAATTGCTACTTCAACAACTCAAATTTGCATGCTATTACCTGTAGATGAATTTTCAAATTTCGAGCAAATTGTAACATCAAGCGATTGGTTTATAAATAGAAAACTCACCATAAAGCCCAATCAATCAAAAGCGGCTAATAGAATAGTTGCTATTTGTTCGCCCATTAAAACTATGTGTCAACAGGAAGCGTTAGTGATTTATGAATCAGACCATTCCTATACACCAGATTTTAAAGTGCTGCTAAGTCCGTACTATCTTAATTTATAAGTGCTTCAATTTTTATTTTTTGTATAATATGTTGTAAGTTTATGCAAACCATGAAGTTTCTCCTGCTTTTCTTGTATTCTTTTATATGCTTGCTTGCAACAAGTATAGATGCTTATGCTCAGCATAAAGTGGTTAAGAAAGAAAATGCAACTTCAGTAGATACCTTATGGAATCAAATAGATAAATTGGGTAAAAAACAGGGTAATTGGTTTATAAAGAGCAATGCAGCAATGGGGGAGGATAATACCACTTCTTATGGTTTTTATAATCATGGTATGAAAGAAGGTCAATGGTATATTTTAGATGAAATGAACGAGTTGTTGCGTATTGAAAATTATAAAAACAATTTACTTGATGGAGAAAACAAGTTCTTTGAACAAGGTTATTTAGTTTGTATAGGTCATTATAGAAGCGTAAGTACAAAATATAAGTATGATACTATAAAAGTTGAAGATCCAATAAGCGGGAAAATTAAACAGGTTATAGTTCCTGCAGAAAAAGGCACAACTAAACATGGTACCTGGGAATTTTTTGATGCGCCAAGTGGCGATTTATTAAAGATTGAAGAATGGCAAGTGGATGATCGAATTTTTGTGAAAACCTATGATCGAAATAAAGAGGATACTGCCTTTGTGAATGCTCGAATAAGAAGTTTGCCACATGTGAAAAATAATTATTTCAAACCTCCCCCTCACAAGCGATTTTTACTTTTAAATTAAGTTATATGACACTTTCATTGGATGCTAAATTTAGCATGTTCGAAAATCGAATAAAAAAAGTATGGAAACATATTGCTAAAGTAGCCAATAAACAAGGTATTGTATGCTTTAGGTTTTATGATCATGATTTACCAGAGTTTCCCTTTCGTATGGAATGGTATGATGGGGCAGTATATGTTTCTGAATATAAAAGAAAACATGGCATGGAAGATGAAGAACATGCTGCTTGGGTAGAACAATGTAAAGCGGTTATTGCTCAAGTATTGTTGATCGATGTAGATCTTATTTATATGAAAGAACGTAAACGGCTCAATCATAAAGATGCACAATATGAGAAAGAGGCTACTAGTAAAATAGAGCGTATTGTGAAAGAGCAAGGATTGAGTTTTATTATCAACCTTTCTGATTATTTAGATACCGGCTTGTTTTTAGATCATCGTATTACGAGAGCATATGTTAGAGACCTAGTGAAAGGCAAACGAGTGCTGAACTTATTCTGTTATACCGGTTCGTTTTCGGTTTATGCCGCTGCAGGTGGCGCAGATTTAATAACCTCTGTAGATTTATCTAATACCTATATCAATTGGACTAAACGAAATTTGCAGTACAATAAATTATATAGTGCAGATAAGCACATGTTGGTGCAAGATGATGTAATGGAATGGTTGAAAGCCGCGCCTAAAGATTATTTCGACTTTGTAATAGTAGATCCACCAACATTTAGTAATAGTAAGCGCATGCAAGATGTCTTCGATGTGCAGCGCGACCATGTTGCGCTTTTAAAATTGGTGTTAAGAACCACTAAAGTAGACGGCACTATTATTTTTAGTAATAATTTTAAAAATTTCGTTCTAGACGAAGCAGCTATTCCTGCTTTTAAAATAAAAGATATTACCAAATTTACCACTCCTTTTGATTTTGTTGGTAAATTGCATAGGCATTGTTTTGAAATAACGAAATAAACTAGTTTTTAATGAATAAGATAATTGAAGTTCAGCAATTAGTAAAAAAATACGACAATTTTACGGCAGTTAATGCTATTAGTTTTCATGTTAATGAAGGCGAAATATTCGGGCTTTTAGGTCCGAATGGCGCAGGGAAAACCACAACGCTAGAAATTATAGAAACACTAAGATCAAAAACCTCTGGTTCGGTGCAGGTATGTGGCTTTGATTTAGATAAAGACCCTATTAAAATTAAGGAAGTCATTGGCGTGCAATTGCAAGCGGCCGGTTATTATCCAAATTTAAATTTAACACAGTTGATTGAGCTATTTGCTGGTTTGTATAACAAGCAAATTGATGCCATTGATTTATTAAATAAAGTGCAATTAACAGAAAAGGCAAAGGCAAAATACAAAGAATTGTCGGGTGGTCAGAAACAACGATTTTCTATTGCTACAACCCTTATCAATAATCCTAAAGTTATTTTCTTAGACGAGCCTACTACTGGCCTAGATCCTCAAGCAAGAAGAAATCTGTGGGATCTTATTTTAAGCCTTCGTTCTACAGGCACTACAATAGTTTTAACCACGCATTATATGGACGAAGCAGAAGTTTTATGTGATCGTGTGGCAATTGTAGATGCAGGAGTGATTAGTAAAATTGATACCCCATCAAATCTAATAGATCAATTATTAGCAACAGGGTTTCAAAAGCCATTACCTGTGAAACAAGCTAGCCTAGAAGATGTTTTTATCCATCTTACTGGAAATGCATTGCGCGATGATTAAATAAGCTATTTGTCTATGCAAAACGTTGTTACTTATAAGGTCTCCTTACTTGATACCGAAATCCACTTCTATGTTAGAGGGAATGGCCACCATTATTTAATTTGTTTTTATGGTTATGGTCAAAATGCAACAGTTTTCGATGCATTAGCAGCTCATTTAAAAGACACACATACGCTCCTAATGGTAGATTTGCCTTTTCATGGTGCCAATATGCATCAAAAAGGATTTGAATGGACTATTGCTCATTCTAACGCCTTGATTACTTATTTCAAACAACAGTTTAATTTTCACAGCTATTCATTATTAGCCTATAGTATTGGTGCTAGAATAGCCTTGTCTATTTTTGATCAAGATATACAGGCAGTTGAAAACCTATATCTATTAGCTCCAGATGGTATTTTTAATAGCCGTTTCTTTAGGTTCATTACAGGTAATAGGCTAGGGAAGGGGCTCATGAATGTATTTATCCATTTCCCACACGTTGTGCATGGTATCATTCACTTATTATCTTTTTTGACAATTTTAGATAGCGCCAGTAAGCGCTTGTATTTATCTACTACGCATTCTCAATTAAAAAGAAGAAGATTGTCGAATTTCTGGAATAGTGTGCATCAATTAGATTTTAGTACTTCTTTAAAATCGTATTTATTGCATCATTTAAGTGCGCAAGAAAAAATAGTATTGTTTTATGGAACTCACGATCCTATTATTAATAAAAAACAATTGCTTAAATCTTTAGTAGCCTTTTCGAGAATTCAAATACATGCACTACCATGTGGACATAATTTTTTCAACGCCAATATTTTCCCAATAGTTTTAAAAAGAGCCTTTTTGTAATGTATTATTTTTTGATTTTTATTGGAATAATTTATTTTATCGGCTTTGCGATATTGCGTTATAGCTTCAAAAGTATGAAGGTGCCTAAAATCCCTGATGCGTATGTCCCAGCAATTAAATTTTCAATTGTAGTACCCGCTAGAAATGAGGAGGAGAATATTGAAAAGCTGATACATTCTTTTTATCAATTAAATTACCCCAAAGATTTTTTCGAGTTAATTATTGTTGATGATTTTTCGGAAGACAATACGGTGAATAAAATTTTACCCTATTGTTCTAGTTCAATACACCTATTGCAGTTGAGTAATTTGGAAGAGCAATCATTAAAAAATAAAAAAAGAGCCTTGCACGAGGGTATACAGATTGCGCATCACGAGTTTATTGTCACTACAGATGCAGATTGTGTGTTTGATAAGAATTGGTTGCGAACCATCGCTTTTTTTATAGAAAGAGATGGTGCTAGGATGGCTATAGCACCTGTAAGGTTTACTAATGATGGCACCTCCTTGGCTGCTTTTCAGTCTTTAGATTTTATGATGATGCAGGCTGTAGGCATTTCTTTGTTTGCATTAGGATCTGCATCTATGAATAATGGCGCTAATTTTATCTTCGAAAAAAGATTATTTAGAGAATTAAATGGGTTTGATGGGGTAGGTAATATTGCATCGGGCGATGATTTTTTATTTTTGAATAAGTATAGAAAAACTCCCAACCCTCAAATTACATATGTATTTCATACAGATGCTATAGTGCAAACGCTACCACAAACAAGTGTACGTGCCTTTTTTCAACAACGCATTAGATGGGCTTCTAAAATGGGTAACTATAAGAATGTACTATTGACCAGTACCTTGATTTTTATTTTCTTATTCAACGTAATTTGTCTATGGTTAGTTGGCATGATGCTATTCCATGCTCATTATGTAATGCTTTGTCTTGCATTCCTGGGCCTAAAGATTTTTTCCGAAACTTTATTGTTGAATAAGGCTAAGCAATTTTTCAATTTCGATAAAGCATACTTTACCTTAATATGCTTTCAGCTTCCTCATATTATATATATGGTAAGTGCTGCTTTGTTTTCAAAAATGAAAACATATGAATGGAAAGGACGCTTATTGCGTTAGGCTAATAGTAGAAATACACAAGGCACTTTGCCTATTTCTATAGGATTATTTTTCCAGTCGGCTACCTTTTTAGTTTTTATAAAACTATCCTTACCGCTTACATTTTTTGCAATACACAATTTTGTACTAGGAGCTAATTGTTTCAATAAATCGGCCATTAATTGATCATTCCTATAAGGTGTTTCTATGATTATCTGGGTAAGGTTTTCTTTCTTAGATTGTTGTTCGAGCGCAATAATGTTTTCTCTTCTCAATGGATGTTTCAATGCTATATAGCCATGGAATGCAAATTTTTGTCCGTTTAATCCAGAGGCCATAAGGGCTAAAAAAAGCGAACTTGGACCTGTTAATGGTAATACTTTTGCATTATGATCATGGGCTAGCATTACTAAATCAGATCCAGGATCGGCAATGCCAGGGCAACCTGCTTCACTCATGATGCCGATAGTTCTCCCTTCCTTTAGCCAGTCCTTAAATGTTTTATAATCTATACCATTATGTTTATCAATTTCAATAAAATGACAAGCATCTATATCAATAGCTTTGTCAACGCTTTTTAAAAATCGTCTTGCTGTTCTGAGGTTTTCTACAAAAAAGTATTTTATTGTTGGTACAATTTTGATTAATTCTGTTGACAAGGTTTCGTTAGCATCTTCAGCAACAGGTATTGGGATTAGATATATAGTAGCTTTATTGTTCATAGTAGATAAAATAAAAATAGCCGGCAAAAACCGGCTATTTGTTTAAAATGCTTTTTATTAAAATTTAGGACAAGTAAAATTGTAATGTGGTCTTGGATCTCTTTTATTGATGCAACCGTTGTAGATTAATGAAAGCTCTACACCACCAGCGCCATTTGTAGCAGGGGCAAAACTAGAGGTGTTGACATCATAGCTAAATCCAATTTTCATTTTTGTGAATTCTAAACCGATGTAAGGGATAATTGCATCGTCATAACGATACCATCCACCCATATATAATACGGTGTTTCTTGTATATTCATCATGTCCAGGATTTAATATAAAACCTGTTGCTGCACCTAAAACTACTTCAGTAGCAGCTGCTTGTGATTGATACAATGCACTAACGTATAATAACATGTTATCGTTTAAGTTGATAGAAGAACCAGCATAAGCAGAAATACGTTGATGAATTTTATGACCTACGCCAGCTAAAAAGTTTTCTGTTGGTTCGGATAAATGGTATAATGAAGCACCTGCATAAGCGGTTGCATAGTCATTTATTTTACCAGAATACATCAAGCCTATATTGAAGTCAGGATAAGTTAAATCACCTGTTGGTGGTACTTCTCCTGAAGGTAAATTCGTTAAACCAGTATTTGGATCAAATTGATTTTCAAATATTAACTTATTGAAATTGATTTTCTTTTGTACAATATATCCTTGAACACCAAAAGAGATGGTGTGGTTTTTGTAATATCCCAATGATTTGTGATAAGCTAAGGAAATACCTGTAGTCATGTTTGTTAATGCCCCGGTACCTGATTGGTCGTATAGTACAAGCATACCTACACCTAACGCATCACCTTCTGGTAATGAATTCTTTAGCGTAGCTATATCAAATGAAACAGTACCAGTAGTATACGGAGTATTAGAAACAGTAGCCCATTGTGTTCTATAGTTTGCACCAAAACGTAAATCGCATTGTGTTAAACCTGTTAATGCCGGATTTAAGGTTAATGGAGAGGTAAAATATTGAGAAAAATGCACATCTTGAGCAAATGAATTGCTAAAGCATGCAGTAAATAAGCTTAGTCCTACTAGTATTTTTTTCATTAAATATAATTTAGATTATAAGTAGCCAATTATAAGTTAGCAATTTAGTACAAGTTTTTCTAATAAACAAGACATTAGGCTCTTTTTTTAAGTTGGGTTAGTTTTGCAATTTCTCGCCAAAGCATAAATCTCCGGCATCGCCAAGCCCAGGTAAAATATAACTCTTGTCGTTTAATCTTGGGTCAATGGCGCCTACCCAAATATGGGCTTCTGGCAAGGCTTGTTTTACATAATTTATGCCTTCCTGGCTTGCTATTACGCATACAATATGTATTTCGCTCGGTAAGCCGTTGCTTAGCAAACTGGGAATAGCCTTTATAAAAGAGGCCCCTGTTGCCAGCATGGGGTCGGCTATAATTAGGGGTCTGCCGTTTAAATTTGGTGCGGTTACATAAGATTGTTCTATATGAAAGCCCTGGTCATCATGTTTTCTATAGGCCGCCACAAAAGAGCTATCTGCTTTGTCTAGGTAGTTCATTAAACCTTGAAATAAAGGCAGGCCGGCCCGCAATATAGTAGCTATAACTGGTTGTTGCTTAAGGTTATAGCCCATTGTTGTTTCAAGAGGTGTTGTAATATTTATGCTTTCATAAGAAAAGGTTTTGCTGATTTCGTAGGCAGCCACCTCGCCAATACGCTCTATATTTCTCCTAAAGCGCATTCGGTCTTGCTGAATGGATACCGATCTCAACTCATTAATCCAGATTTGCACCAATGAATGTGCTTCGCTTAAGTGGTGTATCATGATTTGATTATTTAATTACCGTAAAAGTAATTTTTTATTTTTTAAATAATTGGCATCAAGTCGTATTTTAATGTTTGCCGTTAAAATACCGTTAAACTAAATAATTAAGTAGCAATACCTCAAGCATACGCCTATTTTTGTAACTTCGCAACTCATTATTTAATTTAAAATAAATTATGACTCCAACCACGGACGCTATTGATTATGCAAAATTACCCAAACACATTGCCATCATAATGGATGGAAATGGTCGTTGGGCTAAAGAGCGTAATAAGGATCGAGTGTACGGTCATCATGAAGGGGTGCTGAGTGTAAGAGAGATTGTAAATGTAAGTGCACAAATTGGTATTCAATACTTAACCTTATATGCGTTTTCTACTGAAAATTGGAATAGACCTAAAGAAGAAGTAGCTGCATTAATGGAATTGTTGGTGAATACCATAAGAAAAGAAGTAAGCGATTTAAATAAGAATAATGTAAGGCTTTGTGTAATAGGTGATTTAGAAAGCTTGCCTCTAAAGTGTCAGGTGGAAATGCAAGAAGCGATTGATCTTACAGCAACAAATACTGGTTTAACGTTGATTTTAGCATTGAGCTATAGCGCTAAATGGGAGTTGGTAGAGGCTATTAAAAATATTGCTACTGCAGTAAAAAACAATCAATTAAGCGTAACTGAAATTAATGAAGAATTAATAAGTGCCCATTTATCTACAGCGTCTTTCCCTGATCCGGAATTGATGATTAGGACTAGCGGTGAGCATAGAATTAGTAATTTCCTTCTATATCAGCTTGCTTATGCAGAATTGTATTTTACAAGTACGCATTGGCCAGACTTTAGAAAAGAACAATATATACAAGCAATTTGTGATTATCAAAATAGAGAACGCCGTTTTGGTAAAACAAGTGAGCAAATACAAACGAACTTAACAAATGTTGATGAATCTAATTAAGAAAAATAGTTACATATTACTATTGGCATTATTGGCTTGCCCTAATATTTTTGCCCAGGGCTTAGGTGCCAAGGCTGCTTTTAACGGATCTGCCTCAGAAGAGCCTAAAGCTCCTGTTGAATACACGATTGGAGGTGTTGCTGTTAAAGGAGTGCGTTATTTAGATGAGGAATTATTATTAGCAGTAGCCGGTTTAGAAGTAGGTGCTAAAATCAAATTATCTAATGACGAATTAATTAGTAAAGCAATTAGAAATTTATGGAAACAAGATTTATTTGCCGATGTTAAGATTAAAGTCAGTAAAATTATTAATGATAAGGCGTTTTTAGAGATACAATTAGAAGAGCGACCTCGTTTAAGTAGATATGTAATTAAAGGGGTTAAAAAAGGTGAAACACAAGAAATAAAAGATAAAATAAACTTGGTTAAAGCTAAAGTAGTTACCGAGTCTATTAAAAAAGAGGTAGCTACAAAAATTAAAAAGTATTATGCCGACAAGGGTTTTTCAAATACCACTGTTCAAATTAAAGAACGCATAGATACTACAATAGTTAATAATGTTATTCTTACCATCACTATTGACAAGGGCATCAAATCGCAAATCAATCAAATCAACTTTGCAGGCAACGAACATGCAAGTGATGAACGTTTAAAAAGAACCTTTAAAGGGACTAAAGAAATGCCTCGTTTAACCTTGCATCCTAAATATGATCAAGGCTTGTTTGATCAAGAAGCTAGAAGTTTTAAAAAGTATATTCAGCAAAAAGGATTTTTGTCTGTTTCTAAAACATTAGATGCATTGAGTCCCTATATGAGATTGAATGTGTTTACATCCTCTAGATTTAACGCCTCTAAATATGAAACAGATAAAGAAGCGCTAGTCAATTATTACAATACATTAGGATATCGCGATGCTAAAATTGTTACGGATACTATTAGAAGAATGTCTAATGGCAAATTGAATGTTGATGTGAAGATAGATGAAGGGAATCGTTATTATTTTGGTGATTTTGTTTGGAAAGGGAATACAAAGTATAGTGCTGATATTTTATCAAAAGTTCTAGGGATTCAAAAAGGAGATGTATATAATCAAGAATTATTAGATAAGAGAATAGGTACTCAAGTGAGTCCAGATGGAGGTGAAGATATTAGTAGTATTTACATGGATGATGGTTATTTGTTTTTTAATATAGATCCTCAAGAGTCTAGTATTAATAATGATACAATTAATTATGAAATGCGCGTAGTAGAAGGCCCCCAAGCTACTATCAAAAACATAACAATTGTTGGCAATGATAGAACAAATGAATACGTACTAAGAAGAGAGTTAAGAACCTTGCCAGGCAATAAGTTTAGTCGATCAGATTTAATAAGAACACAACGAGAAATTGCTAATTTAGGTTTCTTCGATCAAGAAAAAATAGGTATCAAACCAACGCCTAATCCAGCAGATGGAACAGTAGATATTGAATATTCGGTTGTAGAAAAATCGAGTGATCAATTACAGTTATCTGCAGGTTTTGGAGGAAGTGTAAGATTTTATGGTAATGTGGGTATAGCTTTTAATAATTTCTCTATAAAAAATATTTTTAAGCCCAAATTCTGGGATCCACTACCTGTAGGGGATGGTCAGCGCTTGTCTATAAATTATCAATCGAATGGAGCTTTTTTCAATTCGCTTAATTGTTCTTTTACGGAACCTTGGTTAGGCGGCAA
>CAMBYG010000028.1 GCA_945872085.1 Chitinophaga pinensis
ATTTTCAAGAAAAGTGCAAGTATGGTATCTTTTTTAAAACAAGTGGTATTTGGGATCCATTAACGGAACATACCTATCTTAAAACATTGAAGCTTTTCAAAAATGATTTTGCTGAAGTTAGGGTAGTGCAATTTTACTAAACACCCTATTACTAACCAATGCTTGTGTGCAAGGTGCTTATCTAGAAAACACTAGTGGTTTATTGTTTAATTATAGAACAGTTGATCGGGAATATAAAACGGAATTCATTTTACAATTAGGAACTTTATATCGTATTCAAGATGCTATCATATCTACATTTAAATGTGTATACAGGTCGTATCAATTGGGATTAAGTTATGATATCAATGTGTCTTCTTTAAAAGTGGCAAGTAATAGGCGAGGCGGCCTTGAGTGTTCGTTAGCAATCTTAGGGATATTTAGAAATGCGAATAGAAGTGCTAGTAAAACAATTTGTCCTCATTTTTACTAAAAAAGCCATTCGATAGAATGGCTTTTTTTTTATTTTTTAGTGCTTATTTATTAGATAGTAAATACAGAATCGATAATTGTTTGTTGTTCTTTAGCATGTTGTTTGCTAAAGCCAGTTGCCGTTGCAGCACTTGCTGGTCGTGCAATATAATTTGTAAAAAGCGCATTCGTATTCAACATCAAGAAAGAAAGGGCACCCATATTACGAGGTTCTTCTTGGGCCCAAACAAAAGATGCATTTTTATATTTCGCTTTTAAAGCATCCATTTGTTTTGCTGGGAACGGATGAATTTGTTCTAAGCGAACAAGTGCTACCTCTTGGATATGGTTAGCCATTTGATATTCGCTTAAGTCAAAATAGATTTTACCAGAGCATACTACTACTTTTTTTACTTTATTTGCTGCGCTAATAGTAGCATCATCAATCAGCTCTTGGAAATTTCCTTTAGTAAATTCTTCAATTGGAGAGTAGGCTCTCACATGACGAAGATTGGCTTTTGGAGAGAAATTAATGAGTGGTTTTCTAAATTCCCATTTCATTTGTCTGCGTAATAAATGGAATAAATTAGCAGAAGTAGTAACGTTGCTGACTACAATATTAAATTCTGCACTTAGCTGTAAGAAGCGTTCTAAACGAGCACTTGAATGTTCGGGTCCTTGGCCTTCATAGCCATGAGGTAATAATAAACACAAGCCACTCATCTTTTGCCATTTCGTTTCGGCAGTAGTTATATATTGGTCAATAACCGTTTGTGCACCATTGGCAAAGTCGCCAAATTGAGCTTCCCAAATGGTTAAGGTATTTGGATTAGCAATTGCATATCCATATTCAAAACCAAGCACTGCAAATTCACTTAATAGAGAATTATACATTTGAATAAAGCCTTGGTCTTTACTCACCGCACTTAATCGATTATACACTTCATTGGTGTTTTCATCATGAAGAACCGCATGTCTGTGTGAGAACGTGCCTCTTTGTACATCTTGTCCACTCATGCGAACATTATGGCCTTCTGCTAGCAAACTTGCATAAGCCAATAATTCTCCTGTTGCCCAATCGATTTCCGATTTTTCATCGAAGAGTTTTATTTTATCATCTAATAATTTTTGAATTTTACGAAGTGGTTTAAAGCCACTAGGTATATGCATAATTGCTTTAAATAAGCTCTCTACTTGTTTTTTAGTGATAGCTGTTTTGGGAGAGGCATCAAAATCTGCGGCTGTTGCTTTACGCAAGGCTTGCCAAGCTGCTTCTAGTGCTTGCAATTGATACGGTAATGGTTTTTGTTTGTTTTCGTCTAAGCGGTCTTGTAGGTTTTTCCAAAAGCTATCTTCCATTTCTTTTGCCAATGCAGCATCTACATCGCCGCGTGCAATAAGTTGTTTATTGTAGAGTTCTCTTGGATTAGCATGTTGTTTGATAAGTTCATACATTTTTGGTTGCGTGAAACTTGGATCATCCCCTTCGTTATGTCCATGTCTTCTATAGCTAACCATATCAATGAAAATATCTTGATTGAATTGTTGGCGATAAGCTACAGCTAATGCTGCCGCTTTAACTACCGCTTCCGGATCATCACCGTTCACATGCAAAACAGGTGCTTGTACCATTGCAGCAACGCTGGTGCAATAATCAGCACTTCTAGCATCATCAAAATCTGTGGTAAAACCTATTTGATTATTAATAACAAAATGAATGGTGCCGCCGGTATTATATCCGGGCAATTTACTCATTTGTAATAACTCATACACGACTCCTTGTCCAGCTACAGCTGCATCACCATGAATTAAGATCGGTAATACCGCTTTGTAGGAATGATCGTACAGGGTATCGGCTTTTGCTCTAGCAAAACCTACAACTACAGGATCTACAACTTCTAAGTGAGAAGGGTTTGGAGTTAATTGTACATTAATTTCTTTGCCTTCTGGAGTATGTATTTGAGATCGAAACCCTAAGTGGTATTTTACATCTCCACTACCCATAGTGGTATCTGGTGGCATTACACCGTCAAATTCAGAAAAAATTTGTTCGTATGTTTTTCTAAGGGTATTGGCTAATACATTCAGTCTGCCTCGGTGCGCCATGCCAATCACCACTTCTTTTACATCGTTGTTTGCGGCTTCATTGATAATGGTGTCAAGTGCTGCAATCGTACTTTCGCCGCCTTCTAAACTAAAACGTTTTTGGCCAATATACTTCGTGTGTAAAAACTTTTCAAAGATGACCCCCTCATTTAATTTTTCTAAAATGCGTTTCTTTTTTTCGATGCTTAAATTAGAAGCCATCATATTTTCGAACTGCACTTCCATCCATTTGCATACTTCTGTATCATTGATGTAGGTGTATTCAATACCAACATCGCTAGTATATGTTTTCTTCAGTTTTTCAATAATATCTTTTAAGCTAGCGTTTTCCATGCCAAGCAATTTGCCTGCTATAAAAGATGTATTTAAATCTGCTTCGCTTAAATTATAATCACTCAATGCTAATTTTGCACTTCTATCTTTTCTATTTCTAATTGGATTGGTAGTAGCTATTAAATGGCCTCTTTTTCTGTAGGCGCGAATTAATGAAAATACATTAAACTCTTTCAATAATTGATCGCCTTGTATAGAAGCTGAATTAGTGCCTGCGTTTCCTATTTTGCTAAAAGCAAAATCGAATCCTTCAAAGAATTTTTTATACTCCGGATCTACTTGATTGGGATCTGTTATATAATCATTGTATAAAGATTCTATAAAACTAGGATGCGCATTGGTGATATAAGAAAAGTCTTTCATTTGTTGATTTTTATTAGAGTATGGTTCCAATAGCTTTAAATTAGCGATTAGAATGACCAAAATTAATAAAAAATGCTTAAAATGCTAGTGGTTTTTAGCTCAAGAAACAGCCTTTTAGGTCTAAATTTTAATAATAAAGCTTAAAATAAGGAATCTTAATTAACTAAATTCCAGTTGAATCCAAAACGCATACTAAAATCGGGTGAAGCATAGTTGATAGCTTGCAAATTTTGTATGCCTAATAATTGTTGAATTTGATCGAACATGATATAGGCGCGCAACTTTTTAACCTTTACATTTAAAAATAGCGAGACATTGACTTGATTATTTATTCGGGTGTTTTTTTGGATATAGAATTGTTGTAATAAAGGTGTATATCCATTGCCATAGTAGGTATTATGACACAAGGCTTCTATGCCACCTGCAAATTGCATTGCATTTTTAAAGGCTGGTGTTTGTATGGCCAATTGGTGCTTGCTTGCAAAACTTGGAATAGCAAATGGATCGTCAGCTTTCAATTGAGTAAGGAGTAATTCATTCGTATTGATAAATTTCTTGTATTGAAAATGCTTGTAGATCATCAACTGAGTAATGGCAATTGTTTGATCAGCTTGACTTATTTGCTGCTGCGCATTTAGATAAATATAATTGCTAAGTAAATGTTGTCTTCCCTCAATACTAAAGCCTAGTTTATCGTGCTTCCATTTTACGAATAATTGGTTGTGTAACGTAGCGTTTAAATCTTTAGTAAAAGCATAATAGTTGCTTGAAAAATTAGTAAATTGATAAGGAGCAACCGATTGATTTTCATGCAAGCCAATTTGGATATTCCCCAATTGATTGCTTATGGTTTTTTCTAATTGAATTCGAATAGTATGATCTCCTCTCGCTGCGCCAGTAGCAATAAATTGTGCATAGGCGTGCAATGCAAAACCGCTTATATCTTTAGGCTTTCTATCTAGTTGGGCTACTACATAATTGCTATAGATGTTTATTTTATCAGCTGCGTTGTTTAATGCATTGCTCATTTGATCTATTCTCGATCCTATACCTGCTTGTAGTTCAATCGGATGCTGTAAGTTGCCAATACATGTTTTTAATAGGAATTGATTATCGATTTTTGTATTTAACTGTTTGCTATAAACCGAATCAACAGCATTGAATCGATGATCAAACCAAGTATGATAATAGGTAGAGTCGGGTCTAAGATCTTTAAAATTGGTGTTTTTAATTGAAACATCTAATTGATGAAGGATTGAAAATCTACTTTTTAATTGTACATCAATCTGGCTGCTATCTTCATTCCAGATAGTATCCGAATGGCCCAATGCATAAGATTGTTTCAGTTGAAAAATGTATTCTTTTTGCACATTGGTTACAGCCGATCGGGTAGTGCTATAGTCGTCATGCTGAAAAACTATTGGATATGTTTTTTTATCGGCATACCTTATGTCATTTAATTTACTAAGGTCTAAAAGGCCGCCATTTTCATCTTGTTGCAACCCATTATATATAAAGGCGCTCCATAGTTCATAATGTTTTCCATTGCTTTTATAATGTGCATTTAAGCTCACTAAATCATGATTGTTTCGTTGTGCTTTATAAAAACCAGGAGAAGTTAGTTTGTGATATTGAAAAGCCATATTGAAGTTTGGCTTAATGTTTTGGGTATGTAAGAGACGTAATAAGTTCTCATTTTTACTCCCCATTTGGTAATTAAAAAGGGTATAGGGTTTAGTAGTATTAAAGTACAATAAGCTGTCTGCTTGCAGAGCATATACTTCATTTACTTCTCTTCTTAGCGTAGGTCCAATTTTATTACTAGAAGCTATAAGCCATGATTGCGTGGCGCTTCCCAAATTTCCAAGATTAGTTTTCCAGGCTTGCGTATAGGGTCTTTGATGAAAATGTAATAGCGTAGTGTCTAAGATCACTTCTTTGTTGCTATTACTATGCTGTGCACTTAAGGTTACTTGGGCCTCTTCCCAATCTGCTGTATTGGTTTTGTTGCTACTATCTGTTTTTGTTGATGAAAGTGTAGGCAAGGCACCCGTATTCTGCGCCCATAAAGCTATAGTTGGACAACTAGTGATGAGTATCACTAGTAATAGGATTATAGTTCGCGGGGGTGTATTATTCCTTAATGATTTTTTCACTAAATAGGGTATTGCCTTGTTTTACTTCAATAAAGTAGAGTTCACTCGGAAGTGAATTGGGTAAAGTTACTACAAAGCTATTATTTAATTCTTCTTTTCTAACTATGGTAGTGTAAATGCATGACCCTGTAGTAGTAAAGACACTTATTTGAGCGTTTAATAAACTTTCATTGGAAAGAATTCGAAATGCTTGTTGAAATGGATTGGGAACAATTTGTATGGCATGCTTTTGAGCGTATAAATCTTTAGTGAATGCGGAAGCATCTAATACAAACAAACCATTTTGCATGTCGCTAAGCAATATTTTCCCATTTTTAAAGAATGGATAACAACCCCAAGCACCTGCAAAACCTTTATAGGGAATAGCATTACATGTAGGGAAATAAGCAAGTTGCTTGGCTCGACTTGGATCTTTTATACTGTATAATTGAAACCCATCGAAGTAATAGGAGATGAAAACCAAGTCGTCGATAACATAAGGATTATGGGGGATACAGGTTGAGTCGGAACGAGCAATAAAAGTACTGAGTACTTTGGGTTGCGAAACATCCGTAACATCAATAACTTTTAGCGGACTGCCATGTGTTTCATCGGCCATCACACCGATACTATTTTTATTTATCCAGCTAGAATGATTGTAGCCTTTTTGAATATATTGGTTTAAAATGCCTAATTCTATAGGTATGGTGTTTTTAAAATCAACAATGCTATAGCCTAAAAAACTCTCACTAAGAAATGCGGTATCATTTCTTACATACATATCATGCACCGCATAATTAGAGCCTAAAGAAAAAGGATTCGTATAGGTTTTTAGGAAGGTAGGTAAGGTTGGATTTTTCAAATCAAAAATCCCTAATCCATATACACCACTAGCATTGGTAAAAATTCCGCAATATAATTTTTCCGTAACCGTATCAATGAAAATATTGTGTGTTCTAATTAATTCTGCTGGCGAACTTTCATAAACCATATGGATAGAGTCGGGCAAATAACTATAGTCAAATACTTGTAAGGCGCTATAACCTTCATCACATACAGCATAGAGATAATTTTTAAATGTTTTGTAATCTCTATGTATAATGTAGTTGCCATAGTCGGTGCCGCGTTTAAACGCAACTTGTTTGCATTGTTGAATATCAATAATATGCACACCTTCGGTAGAGCCAATAACCGCATATTGCACGCCTTTCCATTCAAAGCCCCAGACATCGTTGTATTTTTGGGAGTAGCTCAAATTCGCTTTTATGCTTGTGTCATTCCAATTGCAAAGCAAAGGTAATTGCACCGCTGTCTGGGCTTTCGACAGCAAGCTTATTGCGATAAAAGAAAATAAAAAAAGTGCATGCTTAAGCATGCACTAAGATACAATTTTTTTGATGAGATAGGTTTATAAGCTAGCCACAATTCCTTCTACTAAATTGGCTAATTTAGGTGCTGCTTCATTGGCCGCCTGCAGTACTTCTTCATGCGTAATGGTATTCATTTCGTCTCTTATGCCTAAATCGGTAACAATGCTTGCGCCAAATACCTTCATGCCACTATGTATGGCTACGATTACTTCTGGTACGGTGCTCATCCCTACTAAATCGCCACCTATAATATGAAGCCATTTATATTCGGCACGTGTTTCAAAGGTGGGCCCTTGTAATCCAATATACACGCCTGTTTGCACAGGAAGTTGTTGTTCTTTTGCCATCTTTTCGGCTAAGGCAATGGTATTTAAATTATAAGGCTCACTCATATCGGGAAAGCGCACACCCAAGCGGTCATCATTTTTACCTCTCAACGGATGTTCTGGGAATAAATTGATATGATCTCGGATGATAACAATATCGCCAACTTTATAATTTTTATTCATGCCACCAGCTGCATTAGATACAAATAAATGCTCTACACCCAGTGCGCGCATTACGCGTATAGGAAAGGTTACTTGCTGCATGTCGTAGCCTTCATAGTAGTGAAATCTGCCCGACATTAAAACGGTTGCTTTGCCACCAAGTTGACCAAAAATTAATTTGCCTGCATGGCCCTCAACGGTAGATACCGGAAAATTAGGAATGTCTTTATAGCTCAATTCACATTCCACAGTAATTTTAGAAGCTAAGTCGCCTAAGCCACTGCCTAATACTACACCTATTGTTGGGGTAGTAGCATATTTTGACTGAATATATTGTTTAGTTTCTTGAATTTTGTCGAATAAGGTAGCTGTCATAAACGAATTTTAATAGTGAGTACTAGCATTTTTTTCATCTTCAAAGTAAAGATGATCATTAGGTAATTCAGAAAAGTGACGTTGATCGGTAGCATCCATCGACGCTTTTCTTTTTAGCTGAGTAGCAACAATAGATTTTACCGTTTGTTTTGCTAGCACTAGCGTATTGTTTTTTAATCGAATGGCATGCACAAGACGAGCTATAATAAAAAATAGCATTCCAAATATAACAACTAAACTAATGGTGCCCCAATAAGCATAACGAATAACGCCTGGATTCAACCCAATACTGCGCGTTCTACTATATAGTTTTTCAATAAATTCGAAGAAATAGATGTATTCAAATAAAAAGGGTAATGCAAAAAAGCCCAAGGCTAATACATATAGCAAGATTTCGAGGATTAGTAATGCAACTTTAGGCGCTGTTTTGCTAGCAGAGGGTTTTAATAAAGCTACTCCCAGCGGATCTAATAACTCCAATTGCTCATAAATCATTCTTTTATTTTCCTTAAACTCTAGCACTAGATCGTCGTGTAGGCGCTTCGTTATCATCTTGTTGGTATTAAATTTAAGTAAAGGTAAGCATGATTTCAATTGCTAACCAAATAGAAGTCCTATTCAAATTCCACAAAGCAGGTAATTTTTCCCACAAGTATCGTACTTTTGCTATCCATTTATAATTGCTCATTTTCAATAGGATGGCACCATCCATTGCCTCATAAATATGAAATATCAAAAAGAGATACAAAAAAGAAGAACTTTTGCCATCATTTCGCATCCCGATGCCGGTAAAACAACCCTCACCGAAAAATTATTGCTTTTTGGTGGTGCCATACAAGTGGCAGGTGCGGTAAAAAGTAATAAGATTAAAAAACATGCTACTTCCGACTTCATGGAAATAGAACGCCAAAGAGGGATCTCGGTGGCTACTTCTGTAATGAGTTTTGAGTATAAAAATATTTTAGTCAATCTACTAGACACACCCGGTCATAAAGACTTTGCAGAAGATACGTACCGTACGCTCACGGCTGTTGATAGTGTAATCTTAGTGATTGATAGTGTGAATGGGGTAGAAGAACAAACTAGAAAGTTAGTTGAGGTTTGTAGAATGCGTGATACGCCCATTATCGTGTTTGTAAATAAAATGGACCGTGATGGCAAATATCCTTTCGACTTATTAGATGAAATTGAAAAGGAACTAAAAATTTCTTTACATCCGTTGTCTTGGCCTATTAATATGGGTAAAGAATTTAAAGGGGTTTATAATTTACATGAGCATAGTTTAAATTTATTTACGGCTAGTCAGAAAGCAACCGATGAAAATAGTATTCCTATTAGTGATTTGGCAGATGATTTATTAGATGAGAAAGTTGGTAAACGAGATGCAGATCAATTACGGGAAGATGTAGAATTATTAAGCGGTGTTTATGGCGATTTGGATAAAGAAGCCTATATGCAGGGGAAAATTGCTCCCGTATTTTTCGGTTCTGCTGTTAATAATTTTGGTGTTAAAGAATTGCTTGATACCTTCATTGAAATAGCGCCCCATCCGCTTGGTCGTGGTACAGACAAGCGCTTTGTTGAAGTAGGTGAAGATAAGTTTACCGGGTTTATATTTAAAATACATGCCAATTTAGATCCGCGTCATAGAGACCGTATTGCCTTCTTAAGAGTTTGCAGTGGTAAATTTGAACGTAATAAATATTATAAGCATACCCGAAACGAAAAAGATGTTCGGTTCTCCAATCCCTATTCGTTTTTAGCGCGTGAAAAAGATGTTATCGACGAAGCCTTTCCAGGCGATGTTGTCGGTTTATTTGATACGGGTTCGTTTAAAATTGGTGACACGCTTACGGAAGGCGAACAATTACAATTTACCGGCATTCCTACTTTTTCGCCAGAGTTGTTTAAAGAGCTCGTGAATAAAGATCCAATGAAAACAAAACAATTGGAGAAAGGGATTAACCAATTGACCGATGAAGGAGTGGCGCAATTATTTACGCAACATGGAGGGAATAGAAAAATTATTGGTTGTGTGGGCGAACTTCAATTTGAGGTAATCCAATATCGTTTGTTGCAAGAATATGGTGCATCTTGCGCCTTTGTGCCTTTGCAATTTTATAAAGCTTGCTGGATTACGGGCGATAAGAAAAAAGTAGAGGATTTTGTAAGATTCAAACAAAGTAATATCATGACCGATAAAGATGGCAATCTTGTTTATCTTGCACAAAGCGAATGGTTCTTGAATACCGAACGACAAAATAATCCCGATATAGAATTTCACTTTACTAGTGAATTTAAAACTCAACAAAATTAATTTTACACAAAGCTCTATTTATGAAAAAAAATGTATTTCTATTTATTGCGCTACTTACTATTGTAGGATCGGCTTGCAATACTTCAAAACAACGAGACATTCTTGCTGAAAATATTGATACTACGATCAATCCAGCAGACGATTTTTTTGCTTATGCCAATGGCTTTTGGTTAAAACACAATCCCATTCCTGGCGACGAAACCAGTTGGGGCATTGGACAATTAGTGAATGAAGAAATTTATTCTAGAAAACTAAAAATTAATGAAGCGGCAGCTGCTAAAAATGGCGCTAAAGGCATTGATCAGCAAATTGGTGATTTTTGGAACGCAGCTATGGATACCGTAGCTATCGAAAATCAAGGCTTCGCTCCTTTAAAAGAAGAATTGGCTACAATTCAAAATGCTAAAGATCTTCCAAGCTTATTATTGCAAGCTGCAAAAATGCATACCTATGGTGTAGGGGTATTTTTTGGTGAAGGCGTAAGTCAAGATGCTAAAAATAGTGAAGTGATGTCGTATCAACTTTGGCAAGGCGGTATAGGTCTGCCAAGTAGAGATTATTTCTTTAATACCGATGCAAAATCTATTAATATTAAAACAGCCTATGTACCCTATATACAAAGCCTGTTTAAATTAATGGGTTATGAAGAAAGCAAGGCATTCAAGATGGCTAACGCTATTTTCTCCTTTGAAGAAGCATTGGCTAAGAATAGTAGAAAGTTAGAAGCCTTAAGAGATCCGTATGCCAACTATAATAAAATGAGTATTGCGGAATTAAGTAAAAAAACAGATGTCTTACATTGGAAGCAACTTATTACTACAATTGGTTTGAAAAATGTAGATACCATTATTGTAGGGCAGCCTGAATTTTTAATCGCGCTTAATAGCTTATTAAAATCTACGGAATTGCAAACCTTGAAAGACTATATGAGCTTTCATTTGGTAAATGATTATGCAAGTTATTTAAGTACTGCTTTTGTAAATGCAAAGTTTGATTTCTATGGCAAAACAATTCGTGGTGCAAAAGCGCAACGTCCAAGATGGAAACGCGTATTAGATGCGGAAGAAGGAGCTATGGGCGAGGCATTGGGTCAATTGTTTGCGAAAGAATATTTCAACGAAACAGCTAAGAAACGTTACGAAGATATGGTTGAGAATGTACGCGATGCCTATAAAGCGAGAATTGAAAAATTAACTTGGATGACAGATAGTACTAAACAAAAAGCGCTTTCTAAACTATCTGCTATTACAAAAAAAGTGGGTTATCCAGAAAAATGGAAAGATTTTTCATCTTTACAAATTGACGCTTCTTCTTTTGCATTAAATATGATGCGCTCTAATGCATGGTGGAATGCCTATTCGTTGAGCAAATATGGCAAGCCTGTGGATAGAACAGAATGGGATATGACGCCGCAAACATACAATGCATATTACAATCCATCAAACAATGAAATTGTATTGCCAGCTGGTATATTTACGGTGCCAGGTTTTAGAGATGAAGAATTAGACGATGCATTGGTATATGGTTATGCAGCAGCCTCTACTATTGGTCATGAAATAACACATGGCTTCGATGATGAAGGTCGACAATTTGACGCGAAAGGGAATTTGAAAAATTGGTGGAGCACTGCCGATGAAGAACAATTTACGAAGCGTGCTCAAAATCTAGTTAATCAGTTTAGTAATATGATTGCTGTTGATACCATGCATATTAATGGTAAACAAACCTTAGGCGAAAACTTAGCTGATTTAGGTGGTTTACTAATTGGCTTAGATGCTTTCAAATTAACAGCTGCTTATAAAGCAGGAAAGACAATTAGTGGTTATACGCCTTTGCAACGTTTCTTCTTAGGCTATGCTTTGGGTTGGATGTATAGTTATAGAGACGAGAGTATTGCTTCTCAAATTGTAACGGATGTGCATGCCCCTGCAAAGCAACGTGTAAACGGTCCTATGCCAAATATTCCAGAGTTCTATGAAGCATTTAAAGTAACGCCAAAAAATAAATTATACCTAGCGGATTCTTTACGCGTTCAATTATGGTAATATCACTAACAGCAATAAAAAAAGCGCCATTGTTTTCAATGGCGCTTTTTTTATTTTAAATCCAACTTGCTTTTACTGCTTCAAATGCTGCTTCTTCTTGGTGTAATAAGCAAATGCGTGCTATAATTCTTTCTACTACCGCATCTGGACAAGAAGCGCCGGCGCTTATTAAAATGCGTTTTGCAGTGGTGTCAAAAGTGCTCTGTAATTGTTCTTTGGTGTGAAAATTATAATGTGCTATTTGTAAATTGTCTAATAAACAATGCTCATCTTTTATATAGTAGGTTGGTATTTTCGTTTCGCATAATTCTACCAAATGTGACGTATTAGAGCTATTGTAGCCACCAATAATAATCGCCATATCAGCAGGCGTTTCTAACATTGCTTGCACGGCACTTTGATTATCGTTGGTTGCATAACATAAAGTATCTCTAGTGTCTGCAAAATGATTTGCAATAGTAGACTCGTTAAGTTGATAATGGGTGATCATGACTTGCTTTAAATACTCCGCGATAGCTTGAGTGTCGCTAGCCAACATCGTTGTTTGATTGACAACACCAATGCGTTGTAAATCCCTTTGTGGGTCAAAGCCTTCATTATACTGACCTTTAAAGGTTTCAAAAAACAAATTCAGGTCTTTTTCTCCATTTATAAAGGCTCCAAGTGTTATAGCTTCACTCATATCATTAATAACTAGCGTTGGTGCATGCTCCTTACTATGCGAGAAAGTAGCTCTCGTTTCTTCGTGTTGGGGTTTGCCATGAACGATAATCGTATAGCCATCTTGACCAATTTTCTCTGCTCTATTCCATACCTTTTCTACAAACGGACAAGTGGTTTCGTATCGTGTAGGCTCTATGCCTTTTTCTTTAAGCAATTGCTCTATCTCAACCGTTGTGCCAAAAGCAGGAATGATTACGATATCAGCTGCTTGAATTTGATCCCAGGGTATTAATTGTTTGCCTTTTGTATCCATGATAAATTGAACGCCCGATTGCAACAAATCGGCGTTTACCCCCGGATTGTGAATCATTTCGCTCAATAAAAAAATACGCTTCGTTGGATTTTCATCAACTGCTTTGAAGGCAATTTCAATTGCATTTTCAACACCATAACAAAACCCAAAATGTCGTGCCAATGAAATGCTTAGCGAACCAATCGCTAATGAGGTGGGACTTACATCTTTTTTTAGCTTGTCGGCTTGCTTACGTTTATTTTTAATAGCACTTATTAAAGCACTTCTAAATTGCAATGGAACATCAAATGATTTCATAGTTAATTAGTTTAACCTTTATATTCTCCCCAAACAGCTCTTAAAGCATCAGAAATTTCACCTAAGGTGCATAGGTTTTCTACCGCCTCAATGACCACAGGCATTAAGTTTGTTGTTGATGTAGCCGCCGCTTTTATACTTTCAATGCTGGCAGCTGCTTTAGCAGCATCTCGTTTAGAACGCAATAGGCGTAATTTTTCGCTTTGTTGTTCTCTAATGCTATCATCAATTTTTAAAAGGGGTGTATCATTTATTTCCTTATTAGTAAATTTATTTACACCCACAATTATTTTACTGCCGTCTTCAATAGCTTTATTGTAAGCATAAGCCGATTTCGCAATTTCTTCTTGAATATAACCTTGTTCAATTGCTTTCACCGCGCCACCCATAGCATCTATTTTTGCTATTAACTCATTTGCTGCCGCTTCCATTTCATTGGTCAACTGCTCTACAAAATAAGATCCTGCAAGTGGATCTACCGTTTGGGTAATGCCACTTTCATGTGCTACAATTTGTTGTGTTTTCAATGCTATTCCTGCGGCTTGTTCCGTAGGTAAAGAAAGTGCTTCGTCAAAACCATTAGTATGCAAAGATTGTGTACCTCCCAATACGGCTGCCATCGTTTGAATAGCTACGCGTACAATATTATTTTGTGGTTGCTGAGCAGTAAGTGTGCTGCCGCCTGTTTGCGTATGAAAACGAAGCATTTGTGCTTTTGGATCGGTAGCGCCTAGTTCTTTACTGATATGTGCCCACATTCTTCTTGCTGCTCTAAATTTTGCAACTTCTTCAAATAGGTTATTATGCGCATTAAAAAAGAAAGATAGGCGTTGTGCAAATACATTAATATCTAAACCTTTTTCTATAGCTGCTTTTAAATAAGCCTTTCCATTTGATAGGGTAAAGGCTAATTCTTGCACCGCATTTGCTCCTGCTTCGCGGATATGATAGCCAGAGATGGAAATCGTATTCCACTTAGGTACTTCTTTACTGCAATATTCAAAAATATCCGTAATGATTCGCATTGATGGCGTAGGCGGATAAATATAGGTTCCTCTCGCCGCATACTCTTTTAAAATATCATTTTGTATGGTGCCTGATAATTTTTTTACATCAGCACCTTGTCGTTTTGCTAAAGCGATGTAAAATGCCAGTAAAATAAATCCTGTTGCATTAATCGTCATAGAAGTAGAAATATCTTGCAAGTTGATGCCCTTGAAAAGAATTTCCATGTCCTCAATAGAATCAATAGCTACACCCACTTTCCCTACTTCGCCTTCCGACATTGGATGGTCGGAATCGTATCCAATTTGTGTGGGTAGATCAAAGGCTACGGAAAGTCCCATTACGCCTTGATTTAATAAAAAATGATAGCGTTCATTAGATGCTTCTGCCGTACTAAAGCCTGCATATTGTCGCATGGTCCACAAACGCTCTCTATACATTTCTTCGTGCACGCCTCTGGTGAAAGGGAAGCTTCCTGGTTGTTCGGTCATAGCCACGGGCGCTGTATAGCATGCTTTTATTGCTATATCAGCATCGGTGGTAAATTTCTTTTTCGTACTCATAGTTTGCTATTCTTCGGGCTTTAAATTCCTTGTGTCAATAAACTCTTTGCTTCTGCTTGTATAGCTTGCATAGCTGTTTCGGCAGGTGTTTCTGATTCTGTAGTAATGAGATAATTCACTATTTGTTGATGCAAGATACTAGCTGGTTCGCTTGGGTTTATTGTGCTGGCAATGTGTTTGATCATATTAATTTCTTGCTCTTTAAAAATACGAATCAATTGCCAAGTGCTTGCTGTAACATAAATTTGTTGTGATAAATTATGTTCAAATTCTGCATTGATCGTGATGACCAAGGCTTGTTGCAATTCTTGAACGGTCATGCCACTGGTATACACTCTCGGAATTAATTGGCGAGGGTGTGTGCGCTCTATCAACATAGCTAAGCGTTCGTATGCCTGCAGACGCATACGGAAAGCTGTATCATGATTAGACTGGAGGAGTGCTATACGTTTTGCTGCTGTTTCTTTTTCGTTGAATTTACTAACGATTAAATAAACGATAAGTAAGGAAATAAGTGTTGGAATTGTAAAATACAATAGGTCTATAGCTGTGTTCATGAAGCTGAAAATTAAATAGTTCAGCAAAATAACCTATTTTTTGTGTAATAATTTAATCTTACACCGAATATGTTGAGGCCAAGCTTAAAGTTGAGGCCAAGATTAAAGCTGAGGTTAAGGTACATTTGATCTTGTTATATTATCATCCTTAACCTCAATCTCATACTCCATCTTATTTCTTCAATAGCTTCATTATTATGCCAAAAGCACCTCTAATAAAACTAGCACTCGTTACCGCTTTTATTACCGATTTGCTCATCCCATTGTCTGCCTTAGCAGTAGCTTGTTTTTCTTCATCGCCATTTTTTGTTTGTTCTATAGAAGCTTCTTCCGCCATACTTATTCGCTTCACAAGGAGTTCAAAAGCACTTTCTCTATCTATGTTTTCTGCATATTTTTTTACCAATTTGGATCTAGAATTGATCGTAGCGATCTCTTCCGTAGTCAAAATGTCCATTCTGCTTTCTGGTGCCCTAAGCATTGTTGCGGCTAGCGGGGTAGGTGTGCCCTTTTCGCTTAAGGCAGTTATAAATGCTTCGCCTATACCAAGGCTCGTCAATACTTCGTCTGTTTTGTAGTAGTCGGAACTCGGATAGTTGTCTGCAGTTTGCTTTATTGCTTGTCGGTCGTTGGCCGTAAAAGCTCTTAGGGCATGCTGCACTTTTAAGCCTAATTGTGCTAAAATACCACTTGGCACATCCATTGGATTTTGGGTGATAAAGTAAATGCCAACGCCTTTCGATCGAATCAATTTAACAATGGTTTCTATTTGTTCTAAAAGCACTTTACTAGCTTCTTTAAAAATTAAATGTGCTTCATCAATGAAAATTATAAGTTCTGGCTGATCAGCATCTCCTTTTTCTGGCATGCTATAATAAATTTCAGCTAATAAGCTGAGCATAAACGTGGAGAATAGTTTGGGCTTATCTTGAATATCTGTAAGTCGTAAAATATTGATATAGCCTTTCCCTTGCTCATCAATGCGCATCAAATCTTGAACATCAAAAGAGGTTTCTCCAAAAAATATATCCCCACCTTGTTGTTCTAGTTCTATAATTTTTCTCAAAATGGTGCCCGTTGTGGCGGTAGATATTTTACCATAGGCAGCCTCTATTTCAGCTTTGCCTTCTGCGGTTATGTAATGGATCATTTTTTTGATGTCTTTCAAATCCAATAAAGGCATTTTCTGATCATCGCAAAATTTAAAAATTATAGAAACAACACCTGATTGGGTATCATTTAAATCTAGTATTCTTGAAAACAATACGGGGCCAAATTCAGATATCGTAGCTCGCAAGCGCACGCCTTCTTGCTCCGACAGGGTCAGCAATTCAACAGGGTAGGCCTTGGGCTCAAATGGGATATTGATTTTTGTATGCCGCTCTGTGATAAACGATTTTTCTTCACCCTTCATTGCGATACCAGAAAAGTCGCCTTTGATATCCATCATTAATACCGGTATGCCAAAACCAGACAACTGCTCCGATAATACTTGAATTGTTTTTGTTTTACCTGTTCCGGTTGCACCTGCAATAAGACCGTGTCTATTCAGTGTTTTTAAAGGTACAGCAACAGCTGCGTCACTAATGGCTTTGCCGTTGAGCATAGCTACCCCTAAAACTAAACTTTTACCTTTGCTGGTATACCCATCTTTAATACTAGTAATAAATTGTTCTTGTTGATTCATGAGTGTTTTTTTTAATGATTAATAACGAATGATTTGGAATTATGGAATGGCTAACTAGGTTATAAAAATAATTATTTATCTATTTATGCTAACATAACGAAGCGTTTTGTTAAACACGCTTACAAGGTACTACGCTACAAAACTACTACTTTTTTCATAATCACTTTGCCAAATTTTTGACATATGTAATCTATTTTGATTTGTAAATATTTTAACAAGCTAATAAAAGGGAGCTATTTTTGATATTGTTAAAATAGCCGTACATTTGCAATCGTTTTTATGAAATGCGTTTAGGTTAATTTAATTTTTTTGAAGTGCAAATAGCATTCTATTTGCTATTTCCGTTAGGCGAAAATAAAATATACTAAGCATTATTAATTACGTTTACCCCAGGGTGTTATTGATTATTTTAAGAATTTATAGTGTATGACTACTTTAAAAATTGCAATTCAAAAATCAGGCCGACTTAGTGAAAAGTCACTTCAGCTTCTTAAAGAATGCGGAATAAAAATTGCTAATGGCGATAGGAAATTAAAAGCATCAGCTGCAAATTTTCCTGTTGAAATTTTATTCTTACGAGATGATGATATACCTCAATATGTAGAACAAGGAGTAGCCGATATAGGCATTCTCGGCGAAAATGAAGTTTGGGAAAAAGATAAAAAAGTAGCTGTGATCCAACACTTAGGTTTTGCCCAGTGCAAACTTTCTTTAGCTATACCTAAAGATGAGCAATATGAAGGTTTGCATTATTTTGAAAATAAGAAAATTGCTACCAGTTATCCTAGGATTTTACAGCGTTTTTTTAATGAAAAGAATATAGCTGTTACCGTAGAAGAAATTGGCGGTAGTGTTGAAATTGCTACTGGCATTGGTTTGGCAGATGCAATTTTTGATATAGTAAGTACCGGAAGCACCTTACTTATGAATGGTCTTAAAGAAGTAGAAGTGCTATTTAGAAGTGAGTCCGTGCTTATTGCTAATCAAAATTTAATGGCTGATAAACAGGTTATTTTAGATCAATTACTTTTTAGAATACAATCGGTAAAACAAGCAGCGGAGAATAAGTACATCCTACTGAATGCGCCCAATGATGCTATTCAGCGTATATCTGCAGTATTGCCTGGAATGAAATCGCCTACAATTTTGCCTTTGGTAGAGGAAGGTTGGAGTAGTTTACATTCTGTAATAAAAGAAGATCAGTTTTGGGAGATCATCGATCAAATAAAACAATTAGGTGCACAAGGAATTTTAGTTGTGCCCATAGAAAAAATGATACTTTAAATTGTAAAACGTTAATATTCATGCAAAGGATTTCTTATCCCAAAAAAGAACATTGGGCGTCTTTATCCCAAAGGCCAATTGTAGAACAAGATCATTTACTTCAAATTGTAGATCAAATATTTTCTGAAGTAAAAACACAAGGAGATACTGCCATTCATAAATACACCAAAAAATATGATAAGGTAGAGTTGGATTCTTTTATAATTGGTGCTGCCGAACTCAAAATAGCTGAAAAATTCCTAGCCAAAGAATTGCAAGCAGCCATAAAACTTGCTAAAAAAAATATAGAAAAATTTCACTTGGCTCAGCAAGATAAAAATATGGTGATAGAAACATCGAATGGTGTTATGTGTTGGAGAGAAAGTAGGCCTATAGAAAATGTAGGTATTTATATTCCTGGAGGTACAGCACCATTGTTTTCAACCGTTTTAATGTTGGGGGTGCCTGCTGTTATAGCAGGTTGTAAAGAAATTGTGCTTTGCACTCCACCCGATAGGAAAGGGACTATTCACCCAGCAATTTTGTACACGGCACATTTATTAGGCATACAAAGGGTTATTGCGGTTGGCGGCATTCAAGCAATAGCCGCTATGACGTATGGCACCGCTACTATTCCTAAAGTAGATAAACTTTTCGGACCCGGAAATCAATTTGTAACTGCTGCTAAGCAAAGAGCTTTTAAAAATGGAGTAGCTATTGATATGCCGGCCGGACCAAGTGAAGTATTAATCATTGCCGACGAAACAGCTATACCGGCTTATGTAGCTGCCGATTTGCTATCGCAAGCAGAGCATGGAGTAGATAGTCAAATAATTGTGCTATCTACTAGTGAAAAAATGCTTAATGATGTTGATAAAGCTATAAAGGAACAAATTCGTTTATTGCCTAGACAAACTATTGCAGCTGCAGTTTTAAAAAATAGTTTGTCGATAGTGTTTCATACTATAGAAGAATGTATTGAATTTAGTAATTGCTACGCGCCCGAGCATCTTATTTTAGCTATAGATGACTATCATTCCTTTACTCATTTAGTGCAGCACGCAGGCTCTGTATTTTTAGGTAATTATAGTTGCGAAAGTGCGGGTGATTATGCTAGTGGGCCTAATCATACTTTACCTACTAATGGCTTTGCACGAAGTTATAGCGGGGTTTCTCTTGATAGTTTTATAAAGAAAATTACATTTCAAGAACTCAGCAAAACAGGCTTACAAGAAATTGGTCCAAGTATTGAATTAATGGCTGAAGCAGAACAGCTTATTGGGCATAAAAATGCGGTTACAATTCGATTAAATAAATTAAATTAAGATAAGGTGGAATTAGAAAAATTAGTTAGACCCAATATTCAAATACTTAAACCTTACAGTTCGGCTCGTGACGATTTTAGTGGAGAAGCCGGTATATTTTTAGATGCCAATGAAAACCCATTTGGTGATTTAAATAGATATCCCGATCCACATCAACAGACGCTAAAAGATAAATTGAAAGATTTAAAAAAACTGGCTACAAAACAAATTTTTATTGGCAATGGAAGTGATGAAGTTATAGATTTGCTCATTAGAATTTTTTGCAATCCTAGTAAAGATAAAATTATAGTTTGTCCGCCTACTTATGGTATGTATGAAGTAGCTGCAAACATAAACGATGTTACAGTTTTGAGTGTGCCACTAACACATACTTTTCAATTAGATATAGAGGCTTTACAAAATGTCATAAGTCAATCTGCAGTAAATACGATTAAGCTACTCTTTTTATGCACGCCAAATAATCCTACAGGTAATAGTATTGATGAAATAGATTGGGTACTTACTAATTTTAATGGTATTGTTGTTGTTGATGAAGCTTATATAGATTTTAGCGAACGCACATCGTTCATTGAAAAATTAGCCCTTTACCCCAATTTAGTTGTAATACAGACATTCAGTAAAGCATGGGGATTGGCGGCAGCGCGAATTGGCGTAGCTTATGCATCCGAGGCTATTATTGCGTTAATGCAAAAAATTAAACCACCCTATAATGTTAGTAGTTTAAATCAGGAAGCCGCATTAAAAGCACTAGATAATGAACATGTTGTTGAACATCAAAAAGCACATATATTAGAACAACGCACTTATTTAGAAGCATCATTAAGTCAATTGCCCCTTGTTAAAAGAGTATATCCTTCCGATGCTAATTTTATTTTAATTGAAGTTGAAGATGCAGATTTAGTGTATGCCCATTTAGTACTTAAGAAAATAGTTGTGCGTAATAGAAATGCAGTTATTAAAAATTGCCTTAGAATTACCATAGGTACTTTTGTAGAAAATAAATATTTAATAGAAGTATTAAAACGTTATATCCCATGAAAAAAGTATTGTTTTTAGATAGAGATGGTACTTTAGTTATAGAGCCGCCTTTAGATTTTCAATTGGATAGCTTAGAGAAATTAGAATTTTACCCTGGCGTTTTTCAAAATTTGGCGCGTATAGCAAACGAATTAGATTTTCATCTTGTAATGGTTACAAACCAAGACGGCTTGGGCACTGAGCTATTCCCAGAAGAAAACTTTTGGCCAGCACATAATAAAATAGTAGCAGCATTTGAGAATGAAGGAGTTCGTTTTGATGAGGTATTAATCGATAAATCTTTCCCTAATGAGCAATTGCCAACGCGAAAACCTGGCATTGCCATGTTAACTCATTATTTGAAAGGTGAATATGATATGCAAAATTCTTTTGTAATTGGCGATCGTTTAACCGATGTGCAATTGGCCAATAACTTAGCTTGTAATGCCATTTTAATAGGTGATCATTGTGAGTTGCCTACAGCGTTAACTACTAGATCATGGAATGTGATTTACAGATTTTTAAAAATGCTGCCCCGTACATCAAGGATAGAAAGAATTACTTCTGAAACCCAAATTCTCATCGAGCTCAATTTAGATGGTAATGGGCAAGCAGACATTGATACGGGTATCGGTTTCTTCGATCATATGTTATCGCAAATAGCTAAGCATGGTCAATTAGATCTAAGTATACATGTGGCAGGAGATTTACATATCGATGAGCATCATACTATAGAAGATGTTGCTTTAGCACTTGGTTCTGCATTTTTAGAGGCCTTGGGTTCTAAAAAAGGAATAGCGCGTTATGGGTTTTTATTGCCTATGGATGATTGCCTTGCACAGGTAGCCATAGATTTTGGGGGAAGACCTTGGTTGGTTTGGGATGCGGCTTTCAAAAGAGAATATATTGGGGAGATGCCAACCGAAATGTTTATGCATTTTTTTAAATCCTTTTCAGATAGTGCTAAGTGTAATTTAAACATTAAAGTAGATGGAGAAAATGAACATCATAAAATAGAAGCAATTTTCAAGGCTTTTGCAAAAGCTATAAAAATGGCCATAGCTAAAACAGATCATTTTTCAATACCCAGTACAAAAGGAGTTTTATGATCGCTATTTTAAAATATAATGCTGGAAATAGCACCTCTGTCAAAAACGCTTTGGAACGCTTAGGCTTTCCATGTTTAATAACAAATGATCATGATGCTTTAAAAAATGCTTCTAAAGTAATTTTTCCCGGGGTAGGAGCTGCCAATTCAGCTATGTCATACTTAAAAGAAACTGGTTTAGATCAAGTTATTGTTGCACTTCAACAACCTGTTTTAGGGATTTGCTTGGGTCAGCAATTATTATGTACTTATTCTGAAGAGGGCGATACGGATTGCTTGGGGATATTTAATACGCAAGTAAAGAAGTTCCCTCCTCATAAGCAAGTGCCTCATATGGGCTGGAATACAATAACAATTCAGCCTTCGCATCCTCTTTTTGAAAATGTTTTAGCGTTAGAGGATGTTTATTTTGTGCATAGCTATTATTGCGAATTAAGTAAATACACTATTGCTAGCTGCGAATATATCACCACCTTTAGCGCAGCCATGCAAAAAGATAATTTTTATGCTACACAGTTTCATCCCGAGAAATCTGCAAGTGTAGGAGAAAAAATACTAAATAATTTTTTACAGTTATGAGAATCATACCGGCTATTGATATTTTAAATTCAAAATGTGTTCGTTTATCAAAAGGAGATTATGCTACTCAAAAAATATATAGTCATAATCCCCTAGAAGTAGCAAAAGAATTAGAAGCGCATGGCATACAATATCTTCATTTAGTCGATTTAGATGGGGCAAAATCTAAGCATATTGTCAATTATAAAATTTTAGAATCAATAGCGCAACATACAGCTTTAAAAATAGATTTTGGTGGGGGGATAAAAAGCGCAGAAGATGTTAAAATGGCTTTTGATAGTGGGGCTTCACAAATTACAATTGGTAGCGTTGCGGTAGATAAACCTGCTCTTTTTTTAGAATGGCTCCAAAAATATGGGCCGGATAAAATTATACTTGGTGCTGATGCGCATAAAAGGAAAATAGCTACTCATGGTTGGATGCAAGTTGCGGATATGGATATTGTAGACTTTATACATTATTTCGAGAAAGAAGGTGTTCAATATGTTGTTTGTACCGATATAGAGAAAGATGGAATGCTAAATGGTCCTGCATTGAATCTGTATAAAGAGCTTATTGCAAAGACTAAGATTCAATTAATAGCTAGTGGGGGCGTGTCTTCGCTGCAAGATTTATATGATTTAAAAGAGATTGCTTGTCATGGAGCCATTATTGGTAAAGCAATTTATGAAGGGGCTATAAGCTTAAAAGAACTAAGTAGGTTATGCTAAAAAAAAGAATTATTCCGTGTTTAGATATTAAAGATGGAAGAACAGTAAAGGGTATCAAATTTTTAGACATACAGGATGCTGGCGATCCTGTTGTATTAGCTAAACGGTATGTACATGAAGGTGCCGATGAGTTAGTTTTTTTAGATATAACTGCTACACAAGAAAAAAGAAAAACTTGGGTTGCCTTAGTAGTGCGAATCGCACAGGAAATTAATATCCCATTCACCGTAGGTGGCGGTATCAATTCTGTAGAAGATGCAAAAAGATTGATAGATGCGGGAGCCGATAAAATAAGTATTAATTCTGCCGCCATTAAAAATCCTGCTTTAATCTCCGAATTGGCACATGAATTAGGAAGTCAGTGCGTTGTAGTTGCTATAGATATAAAAAAGGAAAATGAAGAATGGTTTGTTTTTATAAATGGCGGTCAAGTAGCTACAGGCATAAAGGCAATAGATTGGGCAAAGCAAGCTGCATTTTTAGGCGCAGGAGAATTGCTTATCACCTCTATGAATAATGATGGAACCAAAAATGGATTTGCTCTTCCTATTTTAGATGCAATTAGTAAATTGGTTTCGATACCCATTATTGCATCGGGTGGTGCAGGCACGCAAGAGCATTTTAAAGATCTATTTACTCAAACTCAAGTTAGCGCTGCATTAGCAGCAAGCGTTTTTCATTTTTCCGAAATCTCCATACCCGTTTTAAAAAACTATTTAAAAACCCAACATATCCCAATTCGATGAATATCAAATACGATCCTCAAACGGGCTTAATACCCGTTATTATACAAGATAGCAGTACCTTACAAGTACTTATGCTTGGGTATATGAATGCTGCTGCATTCCAAAAAACGCAAGAAGAAAGAAGGGTAACTTTTTTTAGTAGAAGCAAAAATCGATTGTGGACGAAAGGAGAAAGCTCGGGTCATTATTTAATGGTGAATAGTATTGATCTAGATTGTGATCAAGATACCTTATTAATAAAAGCTACGGCTATGGGGCCAACTTGTCATACTGGAAAAAGTTCTTGCTTCGGAGAAGATGCAATTCCAAGAGGGTTTTTATATGTGCTTCAAAATATCATAGCTAATAGAATTGATAATAACGAGCAAAATTCTTATACCAATAATTTATATAATCGGGGTATAAATAAAGTTGCTCAAAAAGTGGGTGAAGAAGCTGTTGAGCTGATAATTGAAGCAAAAGACAACAATGCAAATTTATTTAAAAATGAAGCCGCTGATTTGCTTTTTCATTTATTGGTATTATTCAACATGAAGCAAGTTAAGTTAGAAGATATTGAAGCTATTTTATTGATGCGTTCAAAAAAATCATAACGCATTTTCTGTAATTATAATTAATCTTAACCCCATTATGAAATACAAATATATTTCTTTAAACCCATGGCTATTTATAATTTGTTTATCACCGCTATTGCTTATGTGTAGTGAAATAGCTGCTCAACAATCAAAAGTAGATGTAGAAAAAGCGATTGTAAATAAACGTTGGAAATTAATTGCTTTAAATGGCAAACAGATACAAGGCACCTCTTATGCTCATTATTTGATACTACATAGTAAAGGTGCAATTGCTGAATCAAAAATGGGATGTAATCAACTGCGAAATCCTTATTCTCTTAATAATAAAGGTAACTTGCATTTCGGTAACGGAACTTCAACTATGATGGCTTGTCCAAATCAAGAAATAGAGGAAGCATATTGCCAAGCATTACTTCATACAAAGCGATTTATTTTAAGGAAGCAACAATTATTTTTAATAGGGGTAGACAAGAAAATCTTGGCAAGTTTTCAATTAGTTCCCAAAGAAGATGGCCGCACTTTTGTGGGTAAAACTTTTGTTCAAGAAGCTACGCAATCATATGATCCAATCTTAGGAGGTGCCCCTTTTTTGAGATTTGAATCTAGAGATAAAGCCTCTCTAAAATTAGGCGATATTGTGGAACGAATGGAAGTGCAATATGAAGATAATCTTATTACCATGCGTTCTGAATTTCATTCGCAGTTAATGCTATTTAAAATTGTAAATAATGAAGTATTGATTGATGATAATGGAATTACCTGGATATTAAAAAACTAGTAACTTAGTCATACAATTTAAAATCATACATTTTCTAAAAACATACACATGCTCAACATAGACAATTATTTAGATAGTCATTACATACATCGCAGTAATTGGTTGCGAGCGGCAGTTTTAGGTGCTAACGATGGTATTATTTCCATTTCAAGCTTAGCTATTGGCGTAGCTGCAGCAAGTACTTCAAGAGAGCCTATCATATTAGCTACCTTAGCCGGCTTAGTAGCTGGAGCACTCTCTATGGCAGCTGGCGAGTATGTTTCCGTTAGTTCACAAACCGATACAGAGAAAGCAGATATTGAGCGGGAAAAGAAAGAGCTATTAGAAATGCCCAATGAAGAATTGCAGATCTTGGCTCAAATATATGAGAAGAGAGGATTAAAAAAAGAAACAGCGCTTCAAGTTGCAGTTGAATTAACAGAGAAAGATGCATTAAGTGCACATATTAGAGATGAATTGGGTATCAATGAGATTAGTCAGGCCAATCCTATTCAAGCAGCTTTAGCGTCAGGCGCTTCTTTTCTTGTAGGAGGCCTTTTGCCAATGCTAACCGTATTATTTGCACCTATAATAGGAATGGAATACTGGTTGTATGGAAGCACTATGGTCTTCCTAATATTACTGGGCGCCACAGCAGCCAAAACAGGAGGCTCAAATATTGCTAAAGCTATTTTTAGAATTACTATATGGGGGTCTATTGCTATGGGTTTATCAGCTTTGGTGGGTTATTTATTTGGAGTTAGAGTATGATTTTAAACTATCAATTGTCAATGTAGTAGAGGCTTGTAACTAGTTTAATTAGTTAGATCCGTTAACAAGAAAATAATAAAAAGGTAACTATTTCTAAAAATACTTTCCAAAATATTTTGCGGAGTGAGAAAAAGGATATATCTTTGCGCTCCCGAAAAACAGTTCTTAAGAAGCACATAATCTCTAAACAGGGTATACGGTAATACGGATTTTAAAAAAGTTTTTAAAAAAGATTACAAAAAGTTTGGAAGAATAAAAAAGGAACACTACCTTTGCACTCCCGTTGTAAGAATGGCATAACAAGTTCATAAGTAATAAGATAGGTGACAGCCAG
>CAMBYG010000029.1 GCA_945872085.1 Chitinophaga pinensis
CGGCCTTTCTTATCCCCTAAAACGCCCCAAAGAATACCCCCCAATAACAATCCATACATTTGATAACTGATAATGCGCATGCCTTCTGTAGTAACTTGCGCTTCACTCAAATGAAGACTTTGTAAGCTTTGCACCCGAACAATACCAAATAATAATAAGTCGTATATATCTACGAAATATCCCAAAGCAGCCACTATTAGAGGAATACTCCACAAAGATGTTTTAAGCTTATTCATGCAGCAACTTATTTTTTCTTAGAAAAAATCATTTTATATAATACTGGCAACGTAGTAACTAAGATCAGTCCGATAACTATTTTTTCTAAATTGCTTTTCACCCATTCATTTTCTCCCAAACAATAACCTGTGATCGTCATGCTGGCTACCCATGCAAAAGAGCCAATGATATTATATAATAAGAACTTTTTACGTTCCATATGCACCACACCAGCAACGATTGGTGCAAACGTGCGGACAATAGGAATGAAGCGTGCCAAAATAATAGCACTTCCACCCTTCTTTTCATAAAATTCTTTAGCTTGAATAAGATGTTTTCGTTTAAATAACCATGTATCTTTTCTTTCAAACAAAATAGGTCCTGTTTTCTTACCAAACCAATACCCTACTAAGTTTCCAATAATTCCTGCAAGCGTAATTAAAACGATCCAATACGGTAAATTGAGCGCAGCTGAATCAAATGGAGAAGCCGATTGAGCAATGATAAGCCCCGTTACAAATAAAAGCGAATCGCCCGGTAGGAAAAACCCTACAAATAAACCCGTCTCCGCAAAAACAATTAAGGCTACTAAATACAAACCACCATGTTGTGTAATCCAATCTGCATTGGTAAGGTGTTTAAATAATTCTAAAATCGATTCCATAAATTTCTATTAATGATTGTAAATATGCGCTTTATATTCTAAAAATAAAAACTTTTAAGCTTCCAACTTGCTAATAACTGCCGTAGCAACGCTATTACCCACTACATTAGTAGCACTACGACCCATATCTAACAAGGGATCAATACCCAACAATAAGGCTAGTCCCGCTTCTGGTATGTTGAAAGAGGCTAAGGTGCCAGCAATAACAACCAAGGAAGCACGCGGCACACCCGCAATTCCTTTACTGGTGAGCATCAAAACTAGCAGCATACTAAATTGCGTAGGCAAATCTAAATGTATACCATAAGATTGAGCAATAAATATCGATGCAAAAGTCATGTACATCATCGATCCATCTAGGTTAAATGAATAGCCTAAAGGCAATACAAAACTGGTAATTTTGTTGGGACAACCAAAGCGTTCTAATTCCAATAAGGTTCTAGGAAAAGCTGCTTCACTACTTGAAGTGCTAAAAGCTAATAATATAGGCTCTTTAATATGTTTTAGCAAGGTTGCAATTCTTCTCCCAATGAATAAATAACCTAAGAAAATGATCAATAACATGAGTAAGAGCAGTGCCGTATAAAATTCTCCAATCAATATAGAATACGTAGATAGAATACTTGGACCTTGCTTAGCTATAATAGCAGCCATAGCTGCAAACACAGCAAGTGGTGAAAAATACATAATATACTGCGTCATTTTTAAAACAACATGCGCTACTGCATCTAAGAAGTTAATGATGATCGCTCCTTTTTCTCCAATGGCTGCAGTTGCAATGCCAAAGAAAATAGAAAATACCACCACTTGCAATAGTTCATTTTTTGCCATGGCATCAATCACACTCGTTGGAAAAACATGATATAAAAATTCTTTTAAGCCAATAGCATGTTGAGCTATATCAATCGTTGTATTGGCTGCCGGTAAAGGCAGGTGCATATTAATACCTGGTTGCCATATATTCACCAAGAACATGCCTAATAATAAACTCAAAAAACTAGCGACTAAAAACCATAGTAATGTTTTTGCCCCTATCCTACCTACACTTTTAATATCGCCTAATTTAGCGATGCCTACTACCAACGTAGAGAATACTAAAGGGGCAACAATCATTTTGATAAGTCGTAAAAACACTTCAGGCACCAATGCAAACGCATCAATATAGGATTTTGAAACAGCTTGCTTGAAAAAAACATAGCCTAATAGGATACCTGCTAAAAGACCTATAAATATATTTCTACTGAGATTATTTTTGCTTGGTGTTTCTGAATGCATTTGCAAAATCTATTTATTGCAATATACAATTTCTAAATTTAGAATACTAACGCAGCAGCAATAGATTGATTACCTTGTAATCCGCCGGTATGAATTGCTGCAATTTTTGCCGTTTCTGGTATTTTTTGCGTGCGCACTAAATCACTAATACCTAATATCATTTTAGCGGTATATACCCTATCTAGGGGTATACCATAGTTTTGATAAAAGGAATTCATAAAGTCAATTAATTCTGGAGGGCATTTGCCAAAACCTCCAAAGTTATAATCGTCTATAATAGTATACGACTTTGTATCTATATTGGGAAGATAATGAGCTACTTCAAGATTTAAATAAGCACCTTGTTTCATAGGCGCAAATCCGAGAAGATGAGTAGCAGCTGGTAATGCTCTTCGCAATCCAGCAAATGTGGTGCCACTTCCAACAGAGACACATACATAATCGTAAGACTTGGTTATAAAAGAAGTAATATCAGCTGCCCCTTCTACCCCTATCTCTGTATTGCCCCCTTCTGGTAAAATATAGGTATCTGGGTATTGTGATTGAACTATTTTTAAATCATTTTTAAACTCACTATATTGATTAGTAGTTACAAATTCCAATTCCATTCCTTGTTCTTTTGCAAATAGTAAAGATGGGCTTAGCTCTTTGTAATGTCCTCTAACAATAGCTTTGCAAGGTATTTGATAATGATGCGCATAATAGGCCAAAGCCACGAGATGATTAGACCAAGCGCCTCCAAAACTAACTATACTTGTTTTTTTTTGTGCCCGCATAGCTTCTTGTAAGCCTTTTAGCTTAAACCATTTGTTGCCAGAAACAATGGGGTGACAAAGATCTAGTCGAAGTATATCTAATGAAGTGTTTGTCGGCAGAAAGCCGTCTATAGTTTGAAGAATAATGGCCTCTTTATTAATTATGGTAGCCATATTCTTTTAAGTAATTATCATTATCTCTCCACTTCGGTCGCACTTTAATAAATAATTCCAAGTGTACTTTGCCATCAATAAAAGCTTCTATTTTTTCGCGAGAGCGAATGCCTAATTGCTTAATATTAGAACCCCCTTTACCTAAAAGAATCATCTTTTGAGTTTCGCGGGTAACAATAATTTCTGCTTTTATAACCGTTAGCGTAGCTTTCTCTTCAAAGGATTGAATAATAACGGCTGTGTGATACGGGATTTCTTCGTGGTAGAGATTATAAATTTGTTCTCGAATCAATTCACTCACAAAAAAACGAACTGGCCTATCGCTCAGTGCATCTTCTGGATAATACGGAGGTGCAACTGGTAAATGTTCTAATATTGCAGGAATTAATTCGGCAGTAGCAGTGCCTTGTTTTGCCGAAATTAAATATTGTTTCCAATTAGGGAATAATTGCGCAAAACCCGCTTGCAGCTGTTCTATTTCTTTAGGATCGTCAATTAAATCAATTTTATTAAGTACTAAAAAAGTGGGTACTTTCAAATGAAGCATTGGGATTATCGCTTCTAAATCTGATAAATTTTGTTTGATATCAAAAAGAACAATAGCTACATCGGCATCCTCTAAAGCACTCTTAACATGTTGCATCATTTTTTGATGCAATTTGTATTTAGGTTCTATAATACCAGGCGTATCTGAAAATATGATTTGATATTGATCATCATTCAAGAAACCTAAAATACGGTGTCTAGTAGTTTGTACTTTGTGTGAAGTAATGACCAATTGCTCTCCCAACAACTGATTGAGCAGCGTAGATTTACCTGCATTGGGTGGTCCAAAAATATTTACAAATCCAGCTTGAAATTGAGTAGCCATAAGTGCTGTAAAAATACTACGGAAAGCCGTAATTAAAACTAATAAATAGGTTTAATTCAAGAATACTTTAATAAAAACTTGTAAAGTACATGAATATTGACTAACTTTGCAATCTCAGCGCGAGGTAGAGCAGCGGTAGCTCGTCGGGCTCATAACCCGAAGGTCATAGGTTCGATCCCTGTCCTCGCTACAAAGAAAAGCCACATCTCAGGATGTGGCTTTGTTTATTGAACTATTATGAAAAAAAACGTTACCCTTCTATTTTCAACATTACTGCTGGCAAACTTATTTGCCAGTTGCGGACTTTTTGACCCTATACCCAAAGAGGAGAAACAAGACAATGAGCCTCATTTTCTTACTCAGATTGAAATGGGCGGAAATAATTTTAAAAAAGGCAGCTTTAAAGATAAAATTGAAATCAGTAATGATACGGTGCGACGAACGTATGAAATTATTAAGCCTGCTACTACCGACGAATTGCAATTAAAATATGCCTCTTTAATGGGCTGCTTGCCTAAGCAAATTACAAACCTGCCCCTCTACTATTTAATTGAAGAATGGTATGGTGTTAGTTACCGATTAGGAGGCAATACAAAGGCTGGCATTGATTGTTCATCTTTCACCAAAATGGTATTGTTAGCAATCTACAAAAAACAATTATTACGCACTGCTCAAGAACAATATCAACAAAGTACCAAACTCTATTCTTTTGATGATATGACAGAAGGTGATTTAGTCTTTTTCAAAAGTGGAAGAAGACATATAGGGCACGTTGGCGTTTACTTAGGCAACCACTTTTTTGTACATGCCTCTACGTCTGGTGGCGTGATGATAAGTTCTCTTCATGAGAGTTATTGGAATAGACGCTTTGCTGGCGGTGGAAAACCTTAATATTATTGTTCTACAACTAAAGCGTTGGCTTGCACACCAAGATCTACCAATATCTTAGAAATTGCTTTTACAAAAGGCTCAGGTCCGCACACATAAAAATACTGATCAAAGGAACGTATAGCTTCTATAAGATAATTTCGATCTATTTGATGATGCGTAAAACCAATTGTATTTTCATGAGAGAAAAAATAGATCAATTGCTCTCCTAGCATTGTATTTAATTCATCTACTAGTATGACATCTTCCTCCGTTCTATTAGAATATATCAAGCGATTTCCTGCAATTGTTTTTTCTTTATGCAATTTTCTAAATATGGAAAGAAAAGGAGTAATACCAGACCCACCTGCTAAAAATACACCGGGTCCTTGATAGGTAATTGCACCAAATGCTTCTTGGATTATGAGCTCTCCGCCTGCATTTACTTTGCCTAGTTCATTAGTTACACCATTATGATCTTTATAAATTTTCACAATAAATTCCAAATGTGTATCCAACTCTAAATTGGTAAACGTGAAGGCTCTAAATTGCGTATCCCAGTTAGCTTTATTAATAGCCACTTCTGTACCTTGACCAGGAATGAAATTATAGTCTAAGGGACGTTCTACCACAAAACGTTTAACATCTAAATTTAAATACTCGGTTTCTAAAACCTTTACAATATATTTTCCCATAACGAATTAATTATTAAAAATAGGTTTGCCTATGCATGCATTAGGCATTTGAATATGTAATAAAGCAGCTAAAGTAGCACTTATATCTGTCATATATACTTCTTTGTTAGAAGCACCTTTTGGAATATGCCATCCATACCATAAAAGAGGAATATGAGCATCGTATGGGTTCCAAGTGCCATGCGTTGTACCCGTTTTGCTATACGCCTCATACCACGCCGGATTCAATATTAATTGAATACTCCCGCTTCTTTGCGGAGTATATCCATTAATTATTCTTTCTTTAATTACAGTAGGCACTGCGGCATCTCGTATATGCTCCATATCTACAACAAATTGAACAGCAACTTGATTGCGTGCCCACTCCATAACTTTAGAGCGCACAAGGGATCTATCTAATTTTTGAGCTGCAATAAAAGTTTCGTTGAACACTATCTGATAATTTTCTAACCCAATTACCATTGAATCTGAACCAAAATTTGCGATTAAATAACTTTTTAATTCTTTGATAGCTTCTTTTTCATCCGCAATTCCTGAAGGTATAAGCTCCGTTTTTAAATAGCTAGCATTGTGCGCTGCACCATGATCGGCTGTTAAGAAAATTAAATAATTTCCTTTACCCAAAGCATTATCAAGGTACTGTAAAAAAGATGCTATATCCTTGTCTAAACGAATATAAGTATCTTCAATTTCAACTGAATTGGGAGCATATTGATGCCCTATATAATCTGTAGATGATAAACTAATACATAAAAAGTCTGTATTACTTTCGCCCAAATGTTCTTCTTTAATACAGGTAGTAGCTACTTGAAAAGTTAAAGAATTGCCAGCTGGGATTTTTCTAATAACGCCTTTATCTTTACCTATAAACGAATGCGAAAGGTGCGGAAAAGTGCTCGCAGATTCCCCTTTAAAGAATCCCTCAAATGCATTTTGATCTGCTAAACTTTGTTGATAGGTATTTAATGGATAATACGTATTCCAATCTAATGCTAAAAAAGAATCTACTTTATTTGCTGCATTAAATGCTTGGAGCCAATTTGGAAGTGTGGACATGTAATAGGAACTTGTCATGAAATTGCCAGTACTATCATCAAACCAAAAAGCACCATTAGCCATATGTCCAGCAGGTAAAATACTTCCTCGATCTTTTAAGGAAAAGCCAAAAACTTTTGAACGTTTATTGGTAGCTAATCTCAATTCATCGGTAATCGTTGTTGACAATAAATTTGCCGGACTCATTTGCCCTGCTTTTTTACTTCCAGCTATAGGTTGTACCAATTTGTCTTCGGTACAATAAACCGATTTTTTAGTTTGATTATCAATCCAATCATTACCTGCAATGCCATTAAGTGCTGGAACGCTTCCCGTATAAATACAAGAATGGCCGGGTGCTGTAAAGGCTGGCAAATAATTGATCATACAATTCTCATTACTAAAGCCTTGCTTCAATAGTCTCACAAAACCATCTTTGCCAAAACGATTCGCATAGCGATATAAATAATCCCATCGCATTTGATCTACTACAATGCCAACTACTAATTTGGGACGTTGCACACCCTTTTCTTGTGCAGAAGCCACGAATGTGAATAAATAGAAAAATACTAAAAAGCGAATAAATAAAGGCATTTTCATAATATAGCTTGAATTATTGTGCAAATTTGAGGATAAAGTAGCATAAACAACTACTTTTTTTTTATTAATTTTGCACATCAAAACTTTTCATAACAATAATATCATATACTATGGCAGACTTATTTGCAAAATTTGAAAATAAATTAGGACCTATCGGAGATTACGCTGAAAAAGCACCAGGCTATTTTGCCTTCCCAAAATTAGAGGGAGAAATTGCTAATAGAATGATCTTTCAAGGCAAAGAGCGTATAGTATGGAGTTTAAATAATTATTTAGGTTTAGCCAATCATCCAGAAGTTAGAAAAGCAGATGCAGAAGCAGCTGCACAATATGGTATGGCCTACCCTATGGGTGCTCGTATGATGAGTGGCAACTCTGACAATCACTTATTATTAGAAAAAAACTTAGCTGATTTTATTGGCACGGAAGATACGATGTTGGTTAACTATGGTTACCAAGGTATGGTATCTGCAATAGATGCTTTATGTGGCAGACATGATGTGATTGTTTATGATGCAGAAGCACATGCTTGTATTATTGATGGCTTACGTTTAGTGCCTGGTCACCGTTATGTATATAAACACAATGATGTAGCAGATTGCGAAAAACAATTGCAACGCGCAGTAGTATTAGCAGAAAAAACTGGTGGTGGTATTTTGGTAATTACAGAAGGTGTATTTGGCATGAGTGGTAGTCAAGGTAGAATTAAAGAAATTGCTGCATTGAAAGCTAAATATCCATTCCGATTAATGGTAGATGATGCACATGGTTTTGGCACAATGGGAAAAACAGGTGCTGGTGTTGGCGAAGAACAAAACTGCATGAATGAAATCGACGTATATTTCTCTACGTTTGCAAAATCAATGGCTAGCATTGGTGGATTTTTTGCTGGTGATAAAAAAATCTTAACCTATTTGCGTTACAATATGCGCTCTCAAGTATTTGCAAAATCTTTACCCATGCCTATCGTTGTTGGTGCTTTAAAACGTTTAGAATTGTTGAGAACGCAGCCAGAACTTAAAGCAAAATTATGGCATAATGTAAATCGTTTACAAAATGGTTTAAAAGAAAGTGGTTTCAATATAGGTATTACTAATACGCCTGTTACTCCCGTATTTTTAAGTGGTGGTTTATATGATGCTGTTCAATTAATTTATGACATGCGTGAAAATCACAATATCTTCTGTTCTGTGGTGGTTTATCCGGTTATACCAAAAGGACAAATCATGTTGCGTTTGATACCTACAGCCGTTCATACAGATGAAGATATCGATATTACTTTAGATGTATTCAAAAAATTGCGTACAAAACTAGATAATAAAGAATATCCTCAAGAAATGCCTAAATTAAATTTTGCATAAAACCCAAAACCACCTTCGGGTGGTTTTTTAATATTATATACTATGAACATTTTTATAATTGGCGCATCTGGCTTAGTAGGTAGCAATTGTCTCCGTCATTTTACAGAACAGGGCTGGAATGTAAAAGGCTCTTACTTTTCGTTTCCAACCGCTAATTGTGTATTCTTTAATACCTTAGATCTTGCACACCCAGACAATTTTGATTTAATAAATTGGAAACCCAATATAATCGTTCATTGTGGCGCTTTGACTCATGTCGATTATTGCGAGCAACACCCAGAAGAGAGTTACGAAAAAACCGTACAGAGTACTTTAAATATTATTTCTTTGGCCAAAGCATGTGATGCTAAGTTGGTATATCTTTCTACCGATTATATTTATGATGGAGCAAAAGGTCCTTACCAAGAAGATGCTGCAATAAATCCTATAAGTGTTTATGGCAAGCATAAATTATTAGCAGAAGAACGCGTTTTAGAATTAGACAATTCATTAGTAATACGAATTACTAATGTGTATGGAGATGAGGAAAGAGGAAAAAATTTCATTGCTCGTATCATTCAACAATGTAAAGATGCGCAGCACCTAACATTAAAATTACCTATCGATCAATACGCCACTCCAACCAATGCTATGGATATAGCCAAAGCCATGTATTTATTATTGAAAGATGAGCATAAAGGAGTATTCAATATTGGTAGTACCGATTATATGAATAGAGTAGCATTAGCACTTAGAGTATTAAAATACTTTCCGGAGGCTAGTTATGAATTAATTCCATTAAGCACAGCGCAACTACAACAAGCAGCAGCTCGACCATTATTAGGTGGATTTATCAGTACTAAGTTTCATCAGTTATATCCAGATTTTTTATTTAGTACGGTAGACGATTATATGCAAAAACAAAGCAAAGGGTAATAGGCATAAAAAAACCGTTTTGTTCGCAACAAACAAAACGGCAAGAACGATACTGACTAACCCATCAATAACATTACAAATATCAAAAAAAATATTTAGAAATCCAATGAAAAGCTAGGCTTATTTTAATTATTAGTTAAATAATTACAAATCAATAACTTATAAAGTTTAGCTAAAGCAAAATATAGGATATAATTGCAAACTCCCGCTACTTACTTGATATAACCTAAAATTTTGAGCATGCTTTGATAGCTTTGCTCTTTAGCATATAACCAATCTTCTAAATCACCATTTTTATTTCTTTCCACCACCACGTGCTTAGGAGAAGGTATCATACAATGTTTTATACCCCCGTATCCAGATAACTGATCTTGATATGCTCCGGTATGGAAGAATCCAATATACAATGGATCACCACCAGCCTTTGTTTCTACTTTAGGTAAAAACACCGCATTGATATGTTCTTCAGAAGTATAAAAATCATGACTATCACAAGTTAATCCGCCTAAGTGCACTTCCTGATATTCTTTATTCCAGGCATTAATCGGCAACATCAAAAACTTCTCGCCAATGCCCCAAGTATCTGGCAAAGTGGTAATGAAAGAACTATCGATCATATACCAGATCTCTCGATCATTTTGCATTTTCTCATCGAGCACGCTATAAATCACTGCGCCACTCTCACCTACCGTAAACGATCCAAATTCTGTGTATATATCAGGCACATCTACTTTATTCTTTTTGCAAACATCTTTTATAGTTCTAACAATTTCGTTGATCATATAACTATAATCGTAATCGAAACCTAAAGAATGTTTGATGGGTAAGCCTCCACCAATATTTAAACCCGTTAACTCCGGACAAATCTTTTTTAATTGACAATAAAGATTGACAACCTTATTTAACTCACTCCAATAATAAATATCATCTTTAATACCCTTATTCATAAAGAAATGGAGCATTTTTAGATTGAATTTATTATTTCCTTTAATTTGATCAATATAAAATTCTAATACTTCTTGTTTACGAATCCCTAAGCGAGAAGTGTAAAAATCGAAAGTAGGTTCTTCCTCGGTGGCAATGCGCAAGCCGATATTAACAGGATCTTTAGAGCGAATTGATTTTTTATAGTCTTGAAATTCATTGGTATTATCTAATACCGGAATAACATTCTTAAACCCATCATTGATCAAACGAGCAATACCTCTTGTATAAGCCTTAGTTTTAAAGCCATTGCAAATGATATAGGTATCTTTATTGATTTTCCTTTTGCTAAATAATTGCTTAACTATTTCTAAATCATATGCAAAAGAGGTTTCTAAATGCACTCCGTGTTTTAGCGTTTCTTCTACAATAAAAGAGAAATGCGAACTTTTAGTGCAGTAGCAATAAGAATAAGAGCCTGCGTAGCGATGCTTTTTGAAAGCAGCAGCAAATAAATCTTTAGCCTTGTTAATCTGTTGGCCTATCTTGGGTAAATACGTCAATTTGAAAGGCGTACCATATTTATCTATTAACTTTTTAATGTCTAAGTCGTTAAAAAATAAATTATTGTCTTTTACTTCAAATCCTTCTTGAGGGAAATCGAAAGTTTGTTTAACTAAATCGTGATAAGTATTATTCATTGATTACGGTAAAAGAAATATAGGTTATTAAAGATTTCAACAAATTTAATGATTTAGTTAAAACTATTTTTAGTTTTTATAGATATTTCTCAAAAATAATATGAATTTAAAAGTACGAAAAGTACATTTGTAGCAACCATGAAAAAATCATTAATTCAATTACACATAGCTGTATTGCTTTGGGGTTTTACCGGAGTATTAGGAAAAGCAATTACTTTAAGTGCCCCTGTATTAGTATGGTACCGCATGCTGCTTACTTCCCTTCTACTACTTTTTATCATTAGTTACCGAAAACAATGGATAAAAATTGAACGTAATCACTTAAAAAAAATGGCATGGGTAGGTATTTTGATGGGCTTACATTGGGTTGCCTTTTATGCGGCAATCAAATTCTCAAATGCTTCAATTGCCCTTGTCTGTCTTTCAACAGCAAGTATTTTCACTTCACTTTTAGATCACGTATTCAACAAAACAAAAAGGGATAATATAGAAATCCTTCTGGGTTTGCTGGCTATTGTTGGTGTATATTGTATTTATCAATTTCAATTGACTTTTGGTTTAGGAATTTTATTTGGGGTTATTGCTGCAATTTTAAGTGCTGTTTTTACCGTTATCAATAAAAAAGTCGCAGGCATCTATCCAGCTCGAACAACCGTATTTTATGAAATGAGTATTGGATTAGTATTATTAACTTTCTTAATGCCCATAGCATTTTATACCACACCCAATATGAGCCTGATTCCTCAAGAATACGATTGGCTATGGCTGCTTATCCTAAGTTTATGTTGTACCGTATGGGCTCAATCATTAGCCGTTTCTGCTTTAAGTAAGTTAAGTTCGTTTACCGTGACCTTATCTGTAAACATGGAACCTGTTTATGGCATATTACTTGCCTTTTTATTTTTCAATGAAAATAAAGAATTACATCCTGGTTTTTATATAGGCATGGGACTCATATTTGTCACTGTAGTTATACAAGTAATACGTATAATATACCAACATAAAAATGAACGTATACCCATTTAATTTTTGTACTTTTAATCTATAAAATCTTCAAATAATGAAATTATCAAGAATCATCTCTTTACTATTTATTAGCGCTATTGGGCTCATTTCTTGTTCTAAAGATACTAATACCGGTAGCGTAAGGGTAAATCAGGAGGTGCAATTATACAATTTCGCCACTAGTCCCAACACCCTTTATATAGGCGTAAAACAAGACACTATATTGAAAAAATGTTGTGCTTTCTATGGCGATTTTATTTACTATACCGACAGTATAAACTTAGCTAAAAGAGATACTATTAATAAGAATTTACAATTAATTGATGGCGTTGGCAACAATTTAATGGGAGCAAGCGCTACCGTGCCAATGGATGAAATGAACAATTATTTGTTATTTGCATTGAGCAATCCAGTTTCTAGTTCAAGCCCATTCATACTAAAGCATATGCCTTTGAATACCAATTTAGCGGTTGGTGGCAAATCAAAATTACAATTTGCCAATTTCATGTCGGAATATGACACTTTAAACTTTTATTGGAACCATGCCTTAAAAGCACAAGTAGCCTTTGCAAGTATCTCCAATGCAATTGAAATTACGCCAACTTTAAAAGACACGCTTCAAGTATTCAAAGGATCTGGAAGTGCTGCTCAACTTATTGCTGAAAGCAATGGTAAATTAATAACTAAACAGAACAATTACATTGTAACGGCTTGCTACACCACGCAAAATCCAACAATTGGCAATTTAGCTCAACAGCAAATTAAATGGATTAGCCAAATAAAGTAAGTAAAGCAATTATTATCTATTCTAAAAAACGAGCTTAATAGGCTCGTTTTTTTATGCAAATAGCCCAAAAAAGGCAATAATATTGCTATAATATTTTACCTTTACACTCATAGAATTTATATACTTTATGCCCCAAAAAGCAGCAGGCTCCAAATCGAGCCGATTATCATTTGAAGAATTCAAACAAGAAGTTTTAGCTGATTATAAATTGGCTATTACAAGTCGTGAAGCAAGTCTGATTGGAAGAAAAGAAGTACTAACTGGAAAAGCTAAATTTGGCATTTTTGGAGATGGAAAGGAATTAGCTCAAATTGCCGTTGCCAAACAAATGCAGGCAGGTGATATTCGTTCTGGTTATTACCGAGATCAAACACTTATGTTTGCAACGGGCATGTCGAATGTAGAACAATTTTTCGCTCAATTATACGCCAATCCCAATACTACCGATGAGCCATCTACTGGCGGCCGAATGATGAATGGACACTATGGCACCAGATGGATTGATGAAAATGGGGAATGGAAAAATCTAATGGAGGCACCACAATCTTCAAGTGACATCTCTCCAACTGCAGGCCAAATGGTAAGAGGTTTAGGTCTAGCCTACGCATCTAAATTATATAGAAATGAACCTAGCCTTCAAAAGGGCTTCGAACAATATACCAACAAAGGCAACGAAGTGGTATTTTGTACTATTGGAGACGCTTCTACTTCTGAAGGCTTGTTTTGGGAAAGTATCAATGCAGCTGGTGTACTAAAAGTTCCCTTAGCCGTTTTTGTTTGGGATGATGGGTATGGCATTTCCGTTCCAAGAAGCTACCAAACAACAAAAAATTCAATTTCTACCGCTTTAGCTGGAATGCAATACAATGAAACAGAAGGCGGCATTGATATTTATAAAATAAAAGGATGGGATTATGCATCATTGGTAAGCACTATTCAGAATGGTATACAAAGAGTAAGAGAGCAACAAATACCTGCTATCTTTCACATCCAAGAAGTAACGCAACCTCAAGGCCACTCCACCAGTGGATCGCATGAGCGCTACAAAAGTAAAGAGCGCTTAGAATGGGAAAAGGATTTTGACTGTATTTTAAAAATGCGTCAGTTTATCATGGAAAATGCTATAAGCAATGAAGAAGAACTTAATCAATTAGAAGAGCTTGCTAAAGAAGAAGCACGTCAATCTAAACAAAAAGCTTGGAATCAATTTATTGAACCTATCAAAGCACAAATTGAAACTACAGCTCAATATTGCACACAAATTATTTTTGAAGGTCATGCTTACGGCGAGCAAATTGCGCAATTAGTTGCCCAACTTAAAGCCATTAAAGAGCCTATTCGAAAAGATATCATGCAAATGATTCAGAAAGTTTTAGCCCTTTGCACTTCATCGTCGCAGGCTACCATCAATTTGCAATTATACTACGATCAACTATGTGAGGAGAATAAAGATAAATTTAATTCGCATCTCTATTCACAATCAGATAAAGCGGTAGCCAAAATACCAGTAATTCCTGCACAATTCGACGAGCAATCGAGCTCCTTGAATGGTTATGAAATACTCAATATGTATTTCGATCAACTCTTTGCATCTAATCCAGCTGTTGTAGCTTTTGGTGAAGACGTTGGTAAAATCGGAGACGTTAATCAAGCCTTTGCAGGCTTACAAGAAAAATACGGCAGCTATCGCATTACCGATACGGGTATTAGAGAAGCTACTATTATTGGTCAAGGTATAGGTTTGGCCATGCGAGGATTAAGACCCATTGCTGAAATTCAATATTTAGATTATTTACTATACGGCCTTCAACCTTTAAGCGATGATGTAGCAACGCTACAATACCGAACTAAAGGCGGACAAAAATGCCCAATCATAGTTCGTACGCGCGGGCACAGACTAGAAGGCATATGGCATAGTGGGTCGCCAATGGGAATGATTCTCAATGCAATTAGAGGCATGTACTTGTGTGTGCCAAGAAATATGACACAGGCTGCCGGTATGTATAATACCCTTTTGCAATCAGACGAACCTGCTATTGTTATCGAATGCTTAAATGGATATCGCTTAAAAGAACAAGTGCCTAATAACTTAAGCAACTTTACAGTGCCATTAGGTATTCCTGAAATAATAGAAACGGGTACGGATGTCACTATAGTTTCTTATGGATCTACGCTTCGAATTATTCAAGATGCGATGAAAAACTACCTAGCACCAAAAGGTATTTCATGCGAACTTATCGATGTGCAAACACTTTTACCTTTCGATACCGAGCATAAAATTGTTGAATCCTTAAAGAAAACTAATAGAATTATTTTTATTGATGAAGACGTGCCAGGTGGAGCAAGCGCCTATATGTATCAGCAAGTAATGGAATTACAAAATGGATATCGTTACTTAGATGTAGCTCCTAAAACCATTACTGCACAGGCACATCGACCAGCTTATGCAACCGATGGCGATTATTTTTCCAAACCTAATGCAGAAAATATAGCGCATGCAATTGAAAAAATGATGCAAGAATAAAAATTGAAACCTCTTAAACATTAAGAGGTTTTTTTATTTTATCTTTAGGTATGCTATCCAAAATCCTAACCGATAAACCAACAAAATTATTTGTAATCCTGTGTACATTTTTTGTAGCCAATGCGCTTATTGCAGAATGCATTGGTGGTAAATTATTTTCTCTTGAAAAAGTCTTTGGACTTATACCCAAACCTTTTGATTTTTTAGGAGAGAAAGGATTGACAATCACCTTAACTTGCGGTGTTTTATTATGGCCCATAGAATTCATTATGACCGATATTGTTAATGAATATTTTGGTCCGAAGGCAGTGCGTAGAATTTCATTTATAGCTATTGGCTTGATTAGCTATGCTTTTATTATGTTTTATTTAGCCATGTCCATTCCTGCCGATACCAATTTCTGGACAGGTTCTCAAAAAGCAAATGGAATAGACAATATGCAAGCAGCCTTTGAAAGCGTTTTTGGTCAGGGTATGTGGATTATAGTTGGCAGCCTTGTTGCTTTCTTAGTGAGCCAATTGTTAGATGTGTGGGTGTTTCATAAAATCAAAAAGGCTACAGGAAATAAGATGGTATGGCTTAGAGCTACAGGCTCTACCCTTGTATCACAATTGGTAGATAGTTTTATCGTGCTTTTTATAGCCTTTCAAATTGGTAAAGGATGGAGCATGCAACGTGTAATTGCCATTGGCACAATTAATTATTGCTATAAAGCACTGGTTGCAATAATCCTTACACCATTAATCTATTTAATTGAAAACAGAATTGATAATTATCTAGGCAAAGAAAATAGCTTAGCACTTAAAAAAGCAGCTATGCAAAAGGGCAGTGAATAAACTAATTTTTCTTTCTGAAAAAATACCCTAAGCTCAGCTCGAAAGTAGGCATTTTATAAACCTGATCATATACGTGTTTTTCACCAGCACTGCTTGCTGATGTTGAGATAGATTTAACCATTCTTGCATCCAAATATATCATAGGTGAAATATGATATTGCACACCAATCAAGTAATTGATATTTAATTTAGAAGCAAAATCGCTGACTGGTATAATAGTATTTACAGTTGAAGGCACAAAAGTCCCGGGCATCAATGTGTCTCTTTGAGATTTCACAGACGTATAATTAATTTCCGAAGTCTTTAATTTAAAATTGTAAGCAAAACTCATTCCAAGCAAGGCGCTCCATCGTTTATAATTATACTGAATAGAAAACGGAACCTCAATTGTATGCATTGCATTAAAGTTGTAAACCTTATTGCTAGAGTCTATAAGTTTGTTATACGACATCATGGTTAATGCAGGAGAACCTGTTTGAAAAGCTACAGAATCATTACAAGTTACTTGTCGATTCATAAATTGAAATGCAAAACCACTATTCATTTTCATCAAATATCTAAAATCGGCAGAAAAAACTAAATTAGTTCCAATGGCAATCTGACCACTCATTCCCAAATGAAAACCTGCAAAAGTATTACTTCCATTATTAGCACCATTGATGCCAAATAAGAAGGCATAATTAGGCTGCGTATTCGTTAAGTTCATTTTAGCCTGCGTCATCCAATTCATAAAATTAGAGGGATTCCATGAAGATGACTTTGTAGCAATTTTTTTAGAACTCAGCTCCACGATAGTATGCTCTGCTTCTTTATAGGTAGGTTTCCCTAAAGCAAGGGAATTAAATTGAGCGGCATATACTTTTCTATCTATTGTAGCTTTTTCAATAAACGAATCTGAATACAATTCCTTTTTACCAGAGAAAGCATTATAGGCATATCGTTGCTTGATGTATATTTTTTTGATGGTATCTCTTTTTATAACATAAGAAAGCGTATCTACATTATTCTTATTGTAATCTGCATAAGAATAAATAGGAATATTCTTATTAATGAGTTTTGTTGATGTTGCTAAAGTAGAACTTGATTGCACATGTTCGTTAGCAATATCATTATTGTTTTTAAATAACTCAATTGTTTTGACAGGGCTATTTTCATTGCCTTGAGGAGCATCCACAACTTCAACAGAAGCTTCAATTATATTTGGAGTTGCATCATTTACTTTAGTAGATGAATTTGAAGCAATTTTTTTATAATTTATTGAACTTAAATTATTATTAGTAGAAGTTACTTTAGCAGTAGGATGTGTAGTAGATACATTAAAAGATTCATTACTTTCATTGTCGTTATTTTCAGCAGTTGCGTTAGTCGCTTTATCAGCAATACTAATTGTTTGAGCTTTTGAAGCTGGAATACCTTTAGCTGCCTCTGAATGCAACTGATTATCACTAACCTTAACAGCAGGCATAGACGGAACAAATGCTTTTGACTTTGCAATGCTACCCTTAGATGAACTATTATCCAATACTTTTCTTGCACCTACTAAGGAAAGAGATAGCAAAATGACAACCGCGAAAAAGCGCTTGATAAAAAACAATGGACGTTTTTTCTGAGGCATTGCTTCCTCTAAACGCTGTTGCATTTTATTCCATGCTCCCCTAGACATAGGCTCTTCATGAAGCGCCATGCGCTCCTGAAATACCTGATCAATGTTTACAAATTCATTTTCCATAATATCTTATTTGATATGTAAGTTTAATTTTTCAATTTTTTCTCTTAAAATCCTTCTTCCTTCCGACAAATGCCATTTAGAAGTTCCCTCGCTTATACCCAATATATCTGCTATCTCTTTATGAGGATATCCATCTAATACGTACATGTTAAATACGTTTCGGGTAGAGCTGGGTAAAGTCTGAATAAGTGCTAAAAGTTGATCATAATAGAGATTATCTGCAAGATCTTTTTTTATTAATTGATCCTTTTCTACTAAAATAATTTGAGTATTATATTTAGCATGTTGCTTCACATAATCGGCTACGGCATGAAATACAATTTTACGAAGCCACCCTTCAAAGGAACCTTTATAGGTATACTGCTCAATCTTTTGAAAAGCTCTTAAAAACCCATTATTGAGCACCTCTTCTGCTTGCTCTGGATAATCGATATAACGCCTAACAACACCCATCATTCTGCCATAAAATTGCTTATACATGGCTTCTTGAGCCCCTCTCTCATTTCTAGAGCAGCCTCTTATCAATTCTTCTAAGCTAGAAGATTGACCTTCAACATGTAAATACGTTTTATTGGATTCCTGCAAAACTGAATATATTCTATACTATAAGACCAAATTTACATAAAAAAAGTTGGGAGATTTACGAATAAATCCCCCAACCAAAAATGTAAAAAAGCCCTTATTGAAACCTACAGCCAATTTGGAAATTAGTAGGCGCCGTATTATAGCCCCAAACTTCGTAATATCTCGTATTCAATACGTTAGACCATAATGCAAATGCCGATATGTGGTCATTGACGCTATAAGAAACATTTAAATTAAAAACTGCATATCCTGGCACCTCAATAGGAGCTGCCATATAAAGCGGCTCCAATTGTTTAGCTGCAATTTTAGCTGTTATAGCTATATCCAACTTTTCATCTGCTTTCCATTGCATGGTAGCATTAAACATATGTTTTGGTCTTCTGAATAGATTAAAATAAGTAGTATCTTTTTGCGAACTAGTAGATGTAGTCTCTATGGTGCCGTTAACATAAGTATAATTAAGATTCAATTTAATTGCTCGGTTGAACTGATGAGCAAATTCCAATTCAAATCCATGCGCTTTCTGTTGATCCATATTTTTGTAAAAACTACTATAGGGAGCAACACTCATACTATAAAAACCAATGAGATCTTTAGTATTACGCACAAAAAGCAAGGCTTTTGCTGAGCTTGAATTATGATTCCATTTCAATCCCATTTCAAAAGACTTCGTTTGTTCCGGTTTCAAAAGTTTATTACCATATTCGCCATATAATTGATATAATGTAGGTACCTTATATGCTGTTGCATAATTGGCAATTAAATTGAACTGTTTACTTAAGCTTAAATTCATGCCAATATTATAGGTCAAATTAGTTCCATAAACCGAGTGATCATTGGAGCGTATGCCTAAATCAAAATGAACAGGGTGAAAATTTAAGAGCATAGACGTGTATAAACTTTTTTGGGAAGTAGTGGCTGTATCGCCTAAATGACTCTCGTAAGGACCAAAAGATGAAGAACTTAAATAATGCTGGTTTGTTTTAACACCACGATAATCAAAACCCATTATCCAACTAATATGCTTTCCAATAGGCATATTTACCAATGCTTCCATAAAATTGGTATAGCTCTTATAGGTACTATTTTCATAGGTTGTCCATGCTGAACTTACAAAAGTAGAGTCGTTGATATACGCTCTTTCTAAAAAGCCATTCATAAAATTGACTTGTAAATCAGCCTTCTTAATAGCCCAATGACTTTTTATTCCTAATTGTCGATTAGTATTATTTAGAGTATAATCTCTTTCATCTGTAAAAGCTCCTGCATCTAAATTTGCTTTATAATTGCTCATTTGAGCAAATGCCTTAATGTAATTTTTAGCAGAAAATTGATAGTTTATGGCAGCATAATTATTAATTTGTTTATAGGCATTGTTTTGATAAGGAATAGAATAAATACGCGATTTTAAATAATCCATCGTATCTCTAGCTGAAGAAAATCCGTCTGAATTTACATACGAGTTTTGCAATTGATAAGACCATTTATTTTTAGTACCGCTTAAATTTAATGATGCTTTCATGGTATTAAAGGAACCATAGCTCAACATGGCATTTACACCAATGGTTTTATCAGATGCTTTATTCGTTATAATATTAACAACACCCGCAACCGCATCGCTACCGTAGGTAGTAGATTGAGCTCCTTTCAAAATCTCAATACGTTGTACTTGTTGCAAATTGAAGAAATTGATATCAAATTCTGAAGAGATATTGGAACCATCATAGACAGGCATGCCATCTACCAAGATAAGTGTATTGCCTGCAGTAGCGCCTTGAAAATAAACAGTTGGGTTGGTACCAAGCGTATTATTAGCTCCGCTAATAAATATGCCCGCTTGCTGGTTGAGCAATTGTGCAATGCTCAAATGTGCATTAGCTGCTATTGTTTTAGCATCGATAACGGTAATATCTTTAGTGTTTTCGGTGCTCGACTGCTCAATTTTATTAGCAGTAACTGTGGTGTTAGACAATTTAACAATGGGGAAAATATCTGTTCGCATAGCATCTTGAGCGAACAAATTGTGGCTGCACATTAATAATGTAGCAATACCTAAATGTTTTAAGTTCATCTTTAAAATTTTAAAAAATTAATAAATAGATGAACTTTCGATTAAAATAAGAATGGATATAACTTCCCTAGAAAAAGTGATAAACATCTTGGCTTTTATTCCCGAAAGCTCAACGAAAAAATTTTGCAAGGGCAGGTCTTCTGACTTGTTCCAAGTTTATCGCCTTCCCATTTTCACAGTGGCATAATGATAAACCTTAATAGAACTTACAGCATCGGGAAATGTTTAGGATTCACACCTAATTCCCTTTTAATCTCTAATTTGAATTTAGAGAACCAAAGCAAGACAAAGGTAAGATTAGTATTTTATTTTGTTGAATTAATATTATCCACCGAGGTGTATAACTCAACAAAGCTAGCATTAAGAAGCATCTAAAGATCGTTGACGAACAGCTTCATATAAAATCATACCGGTAGCAACAGATACATTTAAAGAATCGAAATCGTGCAGCATTGGGATTCGTATAAAATGATCGGCACGTTTCATAACATCTTTACTAATACCGGTGTCTTCAGCACCCATAACAATACAAGTTGGAATAGTAAAATTTGCTTCATAAACCGGTACACTACCTTTCATTTGGGTGCCCAATACTTGTATGCCATTTAAGTGCAACACATCAATAGCTTGTTGTACCGATGGAATTCTGCATAATAATATTTTAGTTAAGGCACCTGCAGATGTTTTAATGGCTTCTTCGGTAAGCGAAGCGGCATGTGATGTAGGTAAAATTAAACCTTGAGCTCCACAACATAGTGCAGAACGAGCAATGGCTCCAACATTACGTACATCGGTTACCCCATCTAATAGTACAAAAAGAGGTGTTGCTCCCGTATCTACCACATGTGAAATAGCATCTTGCAATTCTACATATTTTGTAAGACTAGCCCAAGCTAAAACCCCTTGGTGTTGCGCCCTCGTCATACCGTTTAACTTTTCAATGGGCACTAAGCTAATAGGCACTTGTTGTACTTTTGCTAGCTGTTTTATTTCACTGATTTCTGGTCCGGTTGCCGACTTCAATAAAAACAACTTTTCAATAGCATCTCCTTGCTGAAGTGCTTCTAAAATAGGTTTTCTGCCAATTAATAATGGAAGGGAGCGAACAGGTTTCATAGTTGAATATAAACTTACAAAAATAGATTCGTATACTGTGTATAGCGCATAAAAAACAGAACCGAAGTTCTGTTTTTTATACTGTTTTAATTAGGCCATATTATGAAAAACACGTTGCACATCATCATCTTCTTCCACGCGTTCTATTAATTTAAAAACTTCTTCTGCTTGCTCGTCTGTACATTGTACGGTATTTAAAGGCAACCATTCCAATTCGGACGAAAGCGGTGTAATGTTTCTTTCTTCTAAAGCACGTTGCATATTACCAAAATCCTGGAAATCGCAACGGATAACTATATTACCATCCGCATCTTCCCCTAATTCATCCAATCCAAAATCAATTAATTCTAATTCTAATTCTTCCATCACCATGCCTTCCGGATTTAATTTGAAAACTCCATTATGTTTAAAAAGGAAGCCCACAGAACCACTATTACCTAAAGTGCCGCCACCTTTATTGAAATGCGAGCGCACATTGGCAACCGTTCTGGTGGTATTATCCGTAGCAGTTTCTACTAAAATAGCTACCCCATGCGGTGCATATCCTTCATATAATACCTCTTCGTAGTTACTCTGATCTTTCCCTAAAGCCACTTTTATTGCATTCTCTATTCTATCTTTTGGCATATTGATAGATTTTGCATTACGAATAATACGACGCAACATAGGGTTGGTATCTGCGTCAGCACCGCCTTTTTTTACTGCAATTGCAATTTCTTTACCAATTCTAGAAAACTGTTTTGCCATGCGATCATAACGAGCAAACATGGTAGACTTACGAACTTCGAAAATACGACCCATAAATATTGATTAATTTTAAGTATGCAAAAGTACTTTTTTTACTTTATTAATAAAAATGATTTTGGTTCATTTATAGATAATATGCAGCAGGTATAGAGGATGCTAGCTACATTAATGTATCTTTGCCAACATGGATGCATTAATTGGAAAATTCAATACCCTAGAAGTCATCAAAGAAGTAGAATTTGGCATTTACTTAGATGGAGGTTCTTTAGGAGAAATCTTGCTGCCTACCCGTTTTGTGCCTAAAAACATTCAAGTGGGTGATATGGTAGCGGTATTTGTTTATCACGACAATGAATCTCGCCTTATAGCTACTACAATGACACCGCATGCTTGCGTTGATGAAGTTGGATTTTTAGAAGTAGTAAACAATACTAAGGCGGGTGCATTTGTTCAATGGGGCATTATGAAAGATATTCTGGTGCCGCTTTCCCAACAAATTACCCAATTATATGTGGGCGATGCTTACTTTATTTATTTATACATCGATGAGATGACGGGTCGTGTGGCTGGCACACAGAAATTAAAACGATTCCTTCAAAATGAAAACTTAAGTGTTCAAGAAAAAGAAGAAGTTAGCATTATGTGGTATCGCAAAACTAATATAGGCTATGAAGTTATTGTAAATAATCAACACTTTGGAATGATCCATTTTAGCGATGTAGTAGGCAATCCTGTGCTAGGTGAAAAAGCTAAGGGTTTTGTAAAAACAATAAGACCTGACAATAAGTTAGATATTGGCATTGGAATAATGGGCTATAAAAAAGTAAGTGTAGAGGAACAGAAAATATTAGATGCTTTGCAAGCAGCAGGTGGCTACTTACCCCTTCATGACAAAAGTAATCCTGAAGAAATATACGAAGCATTTGGAATTAGTAAAAAAACCTTTAAAATGATTATCGGTTCTTTATACAAACAGCAAAAGATAAATTTGACGCAAACGGGG